>JAYXXU010000249.1:0-10749 GCA_036019135.1 Pseudomonadota bacterium
AGTCTGCTTGGCAGGCACATGTGGATAGGCTGCGCCACCCATTTGCTCCGCAATCCGCAGTACTTGGCAGCTATAGCCAACTTCGTTGTCATACCAAACATACAGTGTTGCATGATTATTGGTGACAATCGTGGCTTGTGCATCAAAGATACCTGTAGAGCGTGTGCCTACAAAATCACTCGACACAACCTCAGTCGAGTTGGTGTATTCGATCTGGCCTTGCAGATTTGAATGCAATGAGATCTGACGAATATACTCATTGATTTCATCGGCTGAGCTATTGGCATTCAGTGTCAGATTCAAAATCGCCAAACTCACATTCGGAGTCGGTACGCGCACCGAATTACCTGTCAGCTTGCCTTTGAGTTGTGGCAAGGCTTTGGCAACCGCTTTGGCCGCACCCGTTTCAGTGATGACCATGTTCAGCGTGGCAGCGCGACCTCGACGATCCGCTTTATGATAATTGTCGATCAAATTTTGATCATTGGTGAACGAATGAATGGTTTCAACATGGCCATTTTCGATGCCATATTTTTCATCAATCACTTTTAGCACTGGCGTAATCGCATTGGTGGTGCAGCTTGCTGCGCTGATAATCTGATCGGTATCGAGAATATCAGTATGGTTCACACCAAACACGACATTTTTCATCTCGCCCTTACTTGGTGCAGTCAGGACAACCCGTTGAATGCCTGTACAGGTCAGGTGAATAGACAGGCCATCCATGTCACGCCATTTGCCGGTATTGTCGATCAACAACGCATCTTTAATGCCGTATTGGCTGTAATCAACATCCGCAGGATTGTTGGCATAGATAACCTTGATGTACTGACCATTAGCGATGATGGCTTCATTCTCTTCATCGACCGAAATCGTGCCTTGGAAGCTGCCATGGACTGAGTCACGGCGTAACAAAGACGCCCGCTTGCTCAAGTCGTTCTCGGATGACTTACGTACCACAATTGCGCGCAACTGTAGACCACGACCCAGACCGCTTTTTTCGATCAGCAGGCGTGCCAGAATCCGACCAATGCGGCCAAAGCCATATAGCACTACATCTGTCGGCTCACCCGCTGTACGCACAGGTAAACTAGCCAACTCTTGCTCTAGCGTTTCTTCGGCAGTTTTGCCCGTTTCTTTCATCTGAATAGCAAGTTTACCCAGATCAATTTCGCAAGGCGGTAGCGAGTCACGTTTTGCCAACGCTTCAACCAATGGCATGGTATCAACGACAGACAACTCAACAGAAATCATCCGTGCGCGACGGTGGGCTTTGAGAATCTGAATCACGGAGCTATTGACCAATGAACGGTCATAGACAGTCAATACCACGTCTTTTTCACGGTACAGTCTGCCGATAATCGCAATCATATGCTCAGCAATTTCTTCACGGTTTTTCCAACGACCCATGTGTTCTTGGGTTAGCGCAAGGATGTTGTCTTGGCTCACAAACGTGTCCTCTCTCTTGGTCAGATATGCAGTCTGGTGCAGACAGACAGTAAGCAATCATTGCTTACTGTGCCGCCAGTCAAATGTACTGGCAGTGTTAGGCGGCAGATTCTAACAAAAACAGATGCTTTCAGGTTTGGAATTTTTCCTTCCAATCTGCATAGGGCATGCCATAGAGCTGTTGGCGGGCATCCGAATCAGCCAAAACCACGCCTTGCTGGGCGGCTTCTTCGCGCATCCATTTGGATAAACAATTGCGACAAAATCCAGCAAGATTCATTAAATCAATATTTTGCACATCTGTCCGATGCTGTAAATGCGCAACCAGCCGCCGAAATGCTGCGGCTTCAATCGCCATTTGTTGTTCGGCTGAAAGCTGTTGAAAATCCATCGGATCAAGAGAATCAGTCATATACACTCCTTTCAATCAACTGCTAGCGTGTGGTCTGTATGGTACGTTGCAACTGGGTAATATCAAACCCTTGCTTACGTGCTGCATCGACATAGCTTAAATAGGTCTGCTCATCTAACTGCGGCCGCCGCGACAAAATCCAGAGATATTTACGATTCGGACTACCCACCAACGCGGTCTGGTACTGTGGATCGAGTTTCAACACCCAATAATCACCACGTCCAATCGGCAACCAACGTACAATTCTAGGCAAGAACGTGACTTTGAGCTTGCTATTGGTTGAATCAACCGCGGTCGCTTCACCGATTGAGCCAATCCGTTCGCCATTGCCTTTCACACACTGATTATCAACGTTGATGGTACCGTTATCATTTAGGCGGTAAGTTGCCGTCACATCTCGGGCGCAATGCCGCTGAAAATACATCGGAAAACGTGCGATTTCATACCAAGTGCCCGCGTACTGGGTCAGATTCACCTGCTCTACCGTCTTCGGCGCATTGGCAGAGACTGCCATTGGCAACACCAACAGGCCAACACTCATCAACATCGCGATTTTTTGGCGTAGGGCTTTGATTGATGCTTGAGATTGCATCATGCGTCTCCTCAATCAATCTGATAGATTTAAGCTTGTAGCATAGCGTGAAGCAGATCTTTGTATCGTCTAGGAATCGTAGCTATATCGTCCAATCAAGCCACAAAAAACCCCGAACGACGTCGGGGGTTTTTGCGATCAAAACAGCATGCGCTGGATTAGTCCATCTTACGGCCTTTGCTGGCAGCAATACTCAGACGCAGGCCATTCAGTCGAATAAAGCCTTCGGCATCTTTTTGGTTGTATGCACCTGCATCGTCTTCAAACGTCGCAATATTTTCATCAAACAGCGAATCAGGTGACTTACGACCTGCGATGATCACATTGCCTTTGTACAGCTTGACCCGTACTGTGCCGTTGACGCATTGTTGTGATTCGTCGATCAACGCTTGTAGCATCTTACGTTCTGGACTCCACCAGTAGCCGTTATAGATGATTTTAGCGTAGCACGGCATCATCTCGTCTTTTAGATGTGCCGACTCACGATCTAGCGTGAGTGACTCAATCGCACGGTGAGCCTTCAGCATAATATTACCTGCAGGGGTCTCATAACAGCCGCGAGACTTCATACCGACATAGCGGTTTTCAACAATATCCAAGCGACCAATCCCATGTTCACCACCCAATTTATTGAGCAGTTCCATGACTTCGTGTGGCTTCATGGCTTGACCATCAATGGCCACAATGTCGCCTTTTTCGTAGGTCAACTCTAAATACAATGGCTGATCAGGTGCTTTTTCAGGGCTGACAGACCAGCGCCACATGTCTTCTTCAGGCTCCCAGAATGGATCTTCCAGACCACCCCCCTCATACGAAATATGCAATAAGTTGGCATCCATCGAATAAGGTGATTTTTTGCCTGCCTTGGCAAAATCCACAGGGATATTGTTTTCTTTGGCATAAGCCATCAGAGTTTCACGGCTGGTCAAATCCCAAATCCGCCATGGCGCGATGGTTTTGAGGTTCGGAGCCAGTGCCAGTGCGCCCAACTCAAAGCGCACTTGGTCATTGCCTTTGCCTGTTGCACCATGACTGATCGCATCCGCGCCTTCAGCTTTGGCGATTTCGACCAAACGCTTGGCAATCAACGGGCGAGCAATCGATGTACCCAACAGATATTCGCCCTCATAAATCGCATTGGCACGGAACATCGGGAACACATAATCCCGCGCAAACTCTTCACGCAGATCTTCGATATGGATTGACTTGACTCCCATCGCCTCTGCCTTAGCACGGGCAGGCTCGACCTCCTCACCCTGACCCAAGTCAGCCGTAAAGGTAATCACCTCAGCGTTGTATTCTTCTTGCAGCCATTTCAAAATGACAGAAGTATCTAAGCCACCTGAGTAGGCCAAGACAATCTTACGAATATCGGACATCTTGCTCTTCCAAACGAATCAAAAACCGCGCCTATTCTACACCAAACGCACGAACACGGTGACGACCAAGTGACTTTGCTTGATAAACCGCAGAATCGGCTTGATGTATTAATTGGTCAATCGTCATATTTTGACGCGCAGGATACCAAGTCGCCACCCCAAAGCTTGCCGTGATATAGGCCGCGCTGGCAGAGCTGGCATGTGGGATCTGCAACTGATCAATCGCCAGCATCATCTTATTCGCCACTTGCAACGCCCCTTCGGCATGGGTATTGGGCAGCAATAAAATAAACTCTTCGCCACCATAACGCGCAGCCAGATCTGCGCTACGGCGCAAATAACGCTTTAAAACATAGGCGATTTTGACCAAAGCATCATCACCCTCCAAATGACCATAGGTATCATTGAATGCCTTGAAATGATCAACATCCACAAATACCAACGATAACGGCTCATTCGAATGACGCGCCAGCTCCCATTCCTGTGTCAGCACTTCATTGAAAAATCGACGATTGGCCAATCCTGTCACAGGATCTTCACGCGACAGTCGGGCAAACTCCTGACTCATCGCTCGTCCTTTGATCTGATCAATCTCCAACAGTCGTGCTTGCAAAAAGCTGATCCGATCTTTGCCAATCATTAAATGCGCCAGCATAAAGCCCACCGCATTACTAAACACCACAGCATAAAAAAACATCAAAAAATTAATCTGAACATCCAGCATAAATAACATGGCAAACGATAGGCCACTCGCCACGGCGCAAGCAATCAACGTCCGCTGAGGAGGAACACCACTTAAAAAGTAAGAAAACATATAGATAAACACCACAATATAACTGGCCTGTTGTGCCAGCAGTGGGGTTTGAAATTGCAACATCAAAAACGACGTGGCCAACACCGCCCAAAACGTCAAAGCTAAAATAATATTTTGATAATGCCGTGATAACTTAGCCATATAGGCCACAGGCAGCAATAACGACAAACAAATGGCACCATTGGCATAGGCATACAACCAAATCAGTACATCATGTAGTCGATGGCCTGCCTCACTGATCAGGTATACCGTTGGCAAAGTAATCATACCCAAACCGATATAACCCAACATCACGCTCAAGTGGGCATTACGAATCATGCCAATCGAACGATCAGCCAGTGACTGCCAAAATCGACGCTCTAACTCAGGTGTGAACGCCTGCGTTAGCATGGCTTGCTTGCCAGACAACAATTGCCGAATGACTTGATCTTCAAGCAATAACGCACTTGGTAAGGGGGTTGGGGTCTTCATTCAGCATCCATCTGTTGGCATGGTCTCATCAACACCAAATACGCTGTGTATTTGGCTATTCCTCATCATTATTGGTCATTGAAGCCTTGGCGACGACACATTTAGTATGCCGATTGCCTGTGGCAAGACAGCTCATTGTTTCGGTCGCTATCTTATCATTTTGTGATCAGATCAACGATATTTATCGACGGAGTGACATGAGATTTTCCAATCGCCATCGCCATACTGAACGGATCGAATTGCAACCATCCATGTGCAAATCACGACGTGATCGGCTGAAATTTGTTAAAGTGCTGGCAATCTTAATTATTCGGAACTCAGCATGACTGATCAAAATGCTGCCCGCACCATCGGTCAACGCTTTCGGGGCTTTCTACCAGTGGTCGTGGATGTCGAAACCGCTGGTTTTAACGCGAGTACAGACGCCCTACTTGAAATTGCCTGCATCCCAATTTTGTACAATGCTGAAGGGCGATTTGTCTGCGGTGAAGCATTGCACGCACACTTGCATCCATTTGAAGGGGCGCACTTGTGCCAGCGCTCGCTGACATTTACGGGGATTGATCCTTTTCATCCAATGCGAATGGCCATCGCGGAAGACGAAAAAACCGCATTAAAGCGTATGTTTAAAAAACTCACTGAAATCCGTCGCACCCAAGGCTGTAATCACTGTGTGCTGGTCGGACACAATGCGCACTTTGACTTGGGTTTTTTACAGGCAGCAGTACAGCGCACCCACACCAAAAACCAAAACCCCTTTCATAGCTTTTCGGTCTTTGACACGGTTACCCTATCTGCAATGGCCTATGGCCAAACGGTACTGGCACGGGCTTGTGAGGCAGCGGGCATTGCCTTTTCGGGCAAAGAAGCACATTCGGCACTGTATGACACTCAAAAAACTGCTGAGCTGTTTTGTCATATTTTGAATGCCTATCCCATGCTTGCGGCTAGCCTCTCGACTGAAAATTCAGCAGATGACCTTGAGATGACAGATTTATCGCAAAAAACTGTGGAATTGGATTGACACCAATCACAAACCCTCTATAATGCGCACCACCTCTTGTACTCCCCATCGTCTAGAGGCCTAGGACACCGCCCTTTCACGGCGATAACCGGGGTTCGAATCCCCGTGGGGAGACCACATTTTGTCAGGTTGATTGACTCCGATCAGCCAGACAACAAAAAGCCCGCTTCAATATAAGCGGGCTTTTTGTTGTCTGCTAATTGATTCATCCTAAAAAAACGCGAATTCGGGATCTGATTTTTATTAACAAGTCAGCTTTCAGGTCTTTTCGCCTGCGGCTGGCCTCACTTTTAACAGGCCAAAAGTAAGCATGAGCAGTATTATCGCGAACCTTTACACTTGGATCGCCCTTGCGAAGCAGTGCTTCTCAGGCTCAAACAATTCCAAGTGAACACCCCTGAAAAGCCATCACCCTATTGATTGATTTGGATTTCCTTATCCCGAATTGGCGCTAAACAAGGGAGCCTACGCCCCCTTGTATAACATATCAAACCACTTTCCGCTTACTCAGCGGCACGAAGACGACCCGTGGTTGGTTTTTTTTGCAACATTGCTTTGACGTTGCCTTTGACATAGCTAGCAAACACCCATAGCGGCGCAAGCTTTGGATTCGGACGCTGACCTTGTCCAATCGCCTTAAACTGTGCGGCATACCAAATGATCTCCATCACGCCAAGACGATCAAATGGTTTAATTCCTGTTTTAATCGGCTTGACCGCATATTTGACATCATAGCCCGCCACCAAATTGGCAGGGGCATCGGTTTCGACTGCCAATGGTCGTGCAATCCCAATCAAATCACACGCACCACTCTGGAGCGCAGCATCCATGCCCAAACGGGTACGGAAACCACCTGTGACCATCAACACCGTGCTGACCTCACTGCGAATTTTTTCGGCAAACTCTAAAAAATATGCCTCTCGCTGGCGGGTACTGGCTTTTTTCTTAGCACCAACCATTGCAGCAGCTTCATAAGTGCCACCCGAAATCTCAATAAAATCTACACCCAGCGCATCCAATGCCTTCACGACGGCTAAGGATTCTTCTTCGGTAAAGCCGCCTTTTTGGAAATCTGATGAGTTGAGTTTGACCCCAACAATAAAGTTATCACCTGTTTGTTTACGAATTTCTTTAAAGCTTTCAAGCAAGAAGCGCATCCGATTTTCTAGGCTACCACCCCACTGGTCTTGACGTTGATTGTGCTTGGGCGACAAAAATGCACTGACCAAATACCCATGCGCGCCATGAATCTGCACGCCCTCAAAACCCGCTTTTTTACAAATCCGTGCAGACTCGCCAAAGCGACGAATCAAATCATAAATCTCAGCTTCTGTTAGTTCGCGTGGTACACCAAACATTGCAGCCATATCAATACCATAGCCAATCGCTGATGGTGCAACGGTTTCTTTATTCAAGCCTTTTGGGCATTGCTTACCAGGGTGTGACAATTGGATGATCTGAGGCATGTTGTATTTTTTGCCAATGGCAGCCCACTGACTGAGCGCTTCCAAATCGCTTTCGTCTTCAACCACGACCACACCTGGTTCATTCTTGGCACGCATGTCAATCATGACATTGCCCGTAATCGACGCGCCCAATCCGCCTTGCGCCCATGTTTCATACAATTTGAGCAAAGCAGGGGTGACTTTGCCTGCTTGATTGGACAACGCCTCACTCATCGCCCCTTTGATCAAGCGATTTTTGAGGGTATAGCCTTGTAGCGTGAGCGGCTGAGTAATGTTCGTCATTGCAGCAGTCATTTGGCAAGTTCCAAGTTTAGACGTTGATTCTGATTGTAGCTGGAATTCGATATTTGACAATGCCCCATGTCAAATAAAACTGTACGCCAGCGTCATCTCTCTCGGCGACCGTACTCACGCGACACATGTACGGATTGGCTTTAGCTGATCAATTGTGCTTTGAGTCGGGTCACTTCATCACGGAGACGCGCCGCTTCCTCAAACTTCAACTCACGCGCTTTGCCAATCATGGCGATTTCAAGTTGCTTGATGTGCTTGGCCAGCAGATTTGGGTCGCGCAGCAGATGCTCGTCGATGTCAATCGGTGCGGCTTTTAACACTGTGTTATCGGTCAACTCCTCCGCCACCGCGACACTGCCCTCAATCTCACGCACCACTTGCCGCACGGCACTGCGCGGCGTGATACTGTGTCGCTGATTAAACTCGATCTGCTTGTTACGGCGACGCTCTGTCTCATCCATCGCCCGCTGCATCGACGGTGTAATCTGATCCGCATACAAAATCGCCTTACCGTGCAGATGACGCGCTGCCCGCCCAATCGTCTGAATGAGCGCGCGGTCTGAGCGCAAGAATCCCTCTTTATCCGCATCCAAAATCGCTACCAACGACACTTCTGGCATATCTAAACCTTCACGTAGCAGGTTGATACCGACCAGCACATCATGCACGCCCGTACGCAACTCGTGGATGATTTTGACCCGCTCCACCGTGTCAATATCCGAGTGCAAATACGCCACTTTGATTTGATATTCCTTTAAGTAAGTGGTCAAGTCTTCAGCCATACGCTTGGTCAGCACTGTGACCAATACTCGCTCATCCACCGCCTTACGCAGGTTAATCTCAGATAGCAAATCATCGACCTGAGTAATGACAGGGCGAATTTCCAACACAGGATCGATCAACCCCGTCGGTCGAACCACTTGTTCGATGATCTGTTGACTGTGCTCTTTTTCGTATTGTGACGGCGTGGCACTGACAAAAATTGTGGTCGGCGCAATCCGTTCCCACTCCTCAAACTTCATCGGTCGATTGTCCAAGGCACTTGGCAAGCGAAAGCCATAATCAACTAAAGTTTCTTTGCGGGAACGGTCACCTTTATACATCGCGCCGATCTGCGGCACCGACACATGTGACTCATCAATAAACAGCAACGCATCTGGCGGAATATAGTCAAACAGCGTCGGTGGTGCTTCGCCTTCGGCACGCCCTGACAAATGCCGTGAATAGTTTTCAATGCCGTTGCAATAGCCCAACTGTTGAATCATTTCTAAATCATAGCGCGTGCGCTGTTCAATCCGCTGCGCTTCCAGCAACTTGTCATGCTCGCGAAAATACGCCAAACGCTGCTCAAGCTCAGCGCGAATCGTGCCAGTGGCCTGCTCAAGTTTTTCACGCGGGGTGACGTAGTGTGATTTTGGATAAATGGTAATACGTGGAGTTTTGCGCACGGTCTTGCCAGTCAAAGGGTCAAACCAACTGATTTGCTCAATCTCGTCATCAAACAACTGCACCCGCACCGCTAACTGTTCAGACTCGGCTGGATAAATATCCAACGTCTCACCACGCACCCGATACGTACCACGGCCAAAATCCAATTCATTGCGGCTATATTGCATCTCGACCAAACGCCGAATAATCGCAGCACGATCGACCCGATCACCGACCACCAGATGCAACAACATTTTTAAATAGGCTTCTGGATCGCCCAAACCATAAATCGCCGACACGGACGCAACGATAATCGCATCACGCCGCTCTAATAAGGCACGAGTGGCAGACAAGCGCATTTGGTCGATATGATCATTAATCGCCGAGTCTTTTTCGATAAAGGTATCCGATGACGGCACATAAGCTTCGGGCTGATAATAATCGTAATAACTGACAAAATACTCGACTGCGTTATTCGGAAAAAATGCTTTAAATTCACCGTATAGCTGCGCGGCGAGGGTTTTGTTGTGCGCCATAATCACGGTCGGACGCTGGGTCTGTGCGATCACATTGGCCATCGTGTAGGTTTTGCCCGACCCCGTCACCCCAAGGAGGAGCTGGCCTTTCATGCCTTGCTCAACGCCACGCACCAGTTTTTCGATAGCTTGCGGCTGATCACCCGCAGGTGCAAAGTCGGTCACCAGCTCAAATGCCCCGGCACTGACTTGTGTACCAGACAGATTCACGCCACGTTGTTGGGCAGCAGCTTGAAGCTGTACAGGACGCTGATGCAGATCATCATTCGCACGAGATGGGGTTGGTTCACGCATAACAAGCCTCTAGATGATCACCGCAGAACAACTGTCAATGGTGGCGGATGCAGGGTTCTCAACGCAATCCTTTCAAGATTTGAATTGTTTTAGCCAATCAAATGCTTAGCACTTAGATACAAATCCGTTGTTTGAATGCGTCAAACTATGACGCTAGATGTCATTAAAAATTCATCGGCTGACATCATTAAACCGTCATCTCCTCGACCTAGATTCAAGGCTTCTTTAATTTTAATTTTTTGATTTTTCGGGGAAAAATATGAAGCACACTGCATTAGCACTTGCCCTGTTTGCAACAATGCTGACGGGCTGTGGCGATGATGGCACAAATGGTCGAAATGGCGTAGATGGCCAAAATGGAACCAATGGCGCAAACGGGCAGAATGGCACGAATGGCCAGTCCACGTTAGTACAGCAAATCCATCTCGACATGGGTGATCAACGCTGTCTACTGGGTGGCTTGCAAATCCACTCAGGTCTCGACAATGACGCGAACGGCAACTTAGACACAGCCGAAATCAAGCAAACCAGCCATCTGTGCCATCCACATACCTTTGCTTCAGTTGGCGTTGCCCTGCCCTACAGCATCC
>JAYXXU010000250.1:0-7829 GCA_036019135.1 Pseudomonadota bacterium
TACCAAAGATACCAAAACCAATGCAAATACAACACAGCAAGAAGACCCGATTTCAATTCAAGTCCGTGAAATGGTCTCGCCCAAAAAGCCAACTGCTCATGCCGAGCAGGGCATGATGGAGCGCATGACTGCGCTAGCATCACAAACAGTACGTCGTTTTAACCAAAGTGGCCTAGCCTCTTGGTACGGCCGCCAATTCAATGGTCGCCCAACCGCCAGCGGTGAGCGCTTTGACATGCATGCTATGACTGCTGCTCATCGTTCACTGCCATTCAATTGTTATATCCGCGTCACGAACCAAGATAACGGTAAAAGCGTCGTTGTCAAAGTCAATGATCGTGGGCCTTTTCATGGTAATCGTATCCTAGACCTATCCTATGCTGCCGCCCAACAAATTGGCATCATGAATAAAGGGGTCGGCAACGTTACCATCGAACGGATTGACCCCCCCAAATAACCAAAGCTTCACTCGTAAAAAAGGGAGCAACTGCTCCCTTTTTTTGTAGCAATCACAAGACACTACGCTTCAGTCTTGAGGCCAGTCATATCGACAGGCGTATCATTCAGCACCTCGATGGATTGAGGCTTGTTTTGCTTTGCTTTGTCATTGCGACGACCTTCCAAACGCGCTAAATAAGCCTCGTCAATATCGCCCGTCACATACTCACCATCGAATACCGCACAATCGAACCGCTCAATCTCATGATTGCCTTCACGCGCCGCCTCAATCAAGTCAGCCAGATCTTGATAAATCAGTCGATCAGCACCAATGATTTGGCGCACTTCTTCGACACTATGACCTGAAGCAATCAACTCACTTTTAGCGGGCATATCAATGCCGTAGACATTCGGGAACTTGACAGGAGGCGCTGCTGAGGCAAAAAACACCTTGGTTGCACCTGCCTCACGTGCCATTTGAATAATTTCATGGCAGGTTGTGCCGCGCACAATCGAGTCATCCACCAACAATACATTTTTGCCCTTAAACTCCAGCTCTACTGGATTAAGCTTTTGGCGAACCGATTTTTTGCGTTGCTGCTGACCTGGCATAATAAAGGTACGGCCAATATAGCGGTTTTTCATGAAACCTTCGCGATACTTGACCCCAAGCTGGTTGGCCAACTCAAGCGCCGCTGTCCGACTGGTATCTGGAATCGGAATCACCACATCAATCTGATGATCTGCCCCCCACTCGCGCTCAATTTTTTGAGCCAGCTTTTCGCCCATGCGTAGACGTGACTTGTAGACTGAAATCCCATCCATGGTTGAGTCTGGACGCGCAAAATACACATACTCAAAAATACACGGCGTATAGCGTGGATTTTTGCAGCACATCTGCGTAAAAAGCTGACCATCTGAGTTAATAAAAATCGCCTCACCAGGCCGTACATCACGCACCACATGGAAGCCCAACGAGGTCAGCGCCACTGACTCGGAAGCAATCATGTACTCTGTCAGCCCCTCTTCATTCACCCGCTCACCATACAATAAAGGACGAATTCCATTCGGATCACGAAAACCCAGCAAACCATGTCCTGTAATCATCACCACTACCGCATATGCACCACGACATCTCAGGTGCACTTTGGCCACGGCTTCAAAAATATCATCTTCGGTCGGCACTTCACGGCCAATCGCTTGTAGCTCATGTGCCAGCACATTCAACAACACTTCGGAGTCTGAATTGGTATTCATGTGCCGTAGGTCTGTTTTAAACAGTGTCGCGGCAATCTCATCAGCATTGGTCAGATTACCGTTGTGCGCCAGCGTAAGGCCATACGGTGAATTGACATAAAAAGGCTGGGCTTCGGCTGAGCTAGAGCTACCCGCAGTTGGATAGCGCACATGACCAATGCCAAAGCTACCAACTAGCCGCATCATATGACGGGTATGAAACACGTCACGTACCATACCGTTTTCTTTACGCAAAAATAACCGACCATCTTGGCAGGTCACAATGCCAGCAGCATCCTGACCTCGATGCTGCAACATGGTTAAGGCATCGTACAGCATCTGATTAACAGGAGAATGACCGGCAATGCCAACGATTCCACACATAACAACCTCGCGGATGGCTGGGGTAAAAACAAAAAATGGAGTAACACTCACCCAGTCTATAGATCAGGTGAGCTATTCAACTGCTGCCACGCTTGCTCAGCCAATTGACGGGACACTTGCATGGCAAGCGGGGCATAAGGCATGAGTTCAGGTACTAAATGAGACTGCTGCCACCATGCGGCGGTTTTGAGCCAAGGCGCGAGCACACTGACCAACACCAGCACAATCAAGCCGCCCTTCAGCGCACCAAAAACTGCCCCCGCCAAACGCTCAACGGGTCGTAAGGCCAGTGCCTGCATCATACTGACCAATAAGGCTGCAACCACACGCGCTAATACAAATACGCCCAATACCAACACCACAAACGCGACAGCCGTCTGTAATGCTGGTGTTGAAACCCAATCCACAAAAAATGGACTCATCGGCTTGGCAAAATGGGTTCCAACATACAACGCCACAAACCAGCCCACCACACTAACCACAGAACGAATCAGCCCTAACTGAAAGCCGCGCCAAATCGATAGCACCACCACCAACAGGATCAAGATGTCTAGGGTATTCATCACGCCTCAGAATGGGTTAATGCACGCACACAATCTTGAATCAACTGTGGCCCTTGATAGATCAGGCCACTATACACCTGAACCAAGCTGGCACCGGCGTGTATTTTGGCCAACGCATCTGCCCCCTGACAAATCCCTCCCACACCAATCAGTGGGATTTTGCCCTGTAGGCAAGTCGAAAACTGCTCTAAAATGCGGGTACTGGCCTCAAATACAGGCTGACCCGACAACCCACCCGCTTCATCACCATGCGGCAGACGCTCTACCCCTTCACGGGACAATGTGGTATTAGTGGTGATCAACCCATCAATTTCAAACTGAACAAGCTGTTCACTGATGAACACAATGGCTTCTTCGTCCAGATCGGGCGCAACTTTCAATACCAGCGGCACATAGTGACGATGCTGATCGGCCAATTGTGCTTGGCGATCTTTGAGGGCAGATAATAACTGACTGAGTGCATCTCCGCTTTGCAGGCTACGCAAGCCTTGTGTATTCGGTGACGAAATATTCACCGTCACATACGATGCATGCGGATAAACCCGCTCAAGGCAGGTTAAATAGTCTTCGGCAGCTTGATCAACAGGCGTATCAAAGTTTTTACCAATATTGATGCCTAACACACCACGATAGCGGCTTTTTTCGACGTTTTTAACCAAGTAGTCAACGCCCTGATTATTAAACCCCATTCGATTGATAATCGCTTGAGCATCAGGCAAACGGAACAACCGCGGCTTGGGATTACCTGCTTGCGGACGTGGGGTAATCGTCCCAATCTCGATATATCCAAAACCCAAGGCGGCCAGTGCATCAATGTGGTCACCATTTTTGTCTAGACCTGCGGCCAGACCCACTGGGTTATCAAATCGGATACCCATACACTCAACAGGACAGTCAAGCTTGGGATAGAGACGGGATAACAAACCAGTTTTGTAACCCATCTCAAGCGATGACAAAGTCACGGCATGGGCACGCTCAGGATCAAGCGAAAACAAGGCGGAACGGGTCATATTGTACAGCATGGGCAAAAATGGCTCAGTGCGGCAAAGCGCGATTATAACGATCCCGTGTCAACGATGCACCTGCAATTCCATATAATCCCATATTGATTGATGATCTCGGCATGTCATCCAACAGAAGCTCCACCCAAGCTCAGCGTCGCTTGTAGCTGCAACTGTCCATCAGGCTGTTGGCGAATATCCAATTGACGAATCTGTACCCCGTCGGCTGCTAGGCGTGACAGCCAAGCGCCTAACACTGCAAAACTCTGATGCTGTACAGAGACTTGCAATACCTGATCATCGCCATTTTGGGTCACAATCAAGCCCTGCTGTGACGCAGCCTGCTGCACCAACTGGGTCAGTGGTTGGGTGTTTTGGGCAGTTGCACGAATGTTTGGTGCTTGCGCACGCATCCAGCCCAACAACTCGCGCGCCTCTAATGCGGATTGAGTTGCGGTGTTTGCTGCGCGATGCGTTAGCCAGACGACACTACCCAACAGCATAACCAGCAAAAATACCGCAAGCAGCAATAAAGCCTTACGATCACGACTTGGTAAGCGATCAATCGCTTGTTGCAATGGCGCTAAACGCGTCTGAATCACATTACCCAACTTCATGTTATTGTCTCATCGTAAAAACCGCACATCAACAAACTCATGGCCTCACCCGAATCAAACCCGCCACCTCACTGCCTACGGGATTCACCGAACCGAGCTCAGCATTTAGCCCCTGTTGGTTAAATTGATTTTTTAACTCTTCTAGCGCACTTAGATGGTTGGCCACCACATTCAGCTCCAGCACTTCATCTCGATAGCGTACAGATTGCGCGACCAATTGAGCTTGCTGTAACACAGGTCCCACCCGTCCGATCAGCATCAATGCCATCACATCTTGCTCATTACCGCCTTGAAGTCGGCCTTCCATCTGCCGTCTCAAATTGATAATCCGCTGCTCATCTGGGAACCACTGCCGAAATTGCTGCTCAGCCTGTTGCTGTGTTGCATTGGCAACCTGCTGGTAGCGCCAAGCGGTTAGTCCATCGTGGATCACCTGAACCAAAACCGCCAGCAACACACTGGCAGCCAGCACCTTCCAATATGGTGAAAGCTGCACGCCTTTGGCTTTGGGTAAAAAGTTAAAAGGGTGTCGCGTCGTTTGTTCTGGCAGAATCAAATGCTGATCAAGATACTCAATCGGTAAGTCACTTTGATCTAATGCTGCCTGTTGTTGCGGATTTGGTTGCCCCAGCACCGTCAAACCTGTGACAGTCGTTAAACGCGGCAAGACGACTGAAAGATCTTCAGCAGACAAAGCCGTTGCAGCATTGAGACGTAAAATCGGTGTCTGTTGCCCCAACCACAAGGTGGCACGTTGCTCGTATAACGGCAACAACAAAAAATCAGGCAGCAGTGCTTGAACCTGCCAAGATCCTAAGGCCATCGCATGCACATACTGCGCGATATGGCTAGATGGCACAGCCACAATACTGAGTTGATCCTCACCGATTATCTGGTCACGTACATCCAATTGCTCAACCGAACCCAGTGTGTACTCTTCCAACAAATAGCGTACGCCCTGATCACCCAGTTGCCGACGCTGCGCCCGTGACATCGGGCGTTGCAGCAACTGAGCGCTGGCTGTAGGAAAAAACACCGTGACTTCACGCTGTTGCTCGGCTTGCGTGGCTTGCAACAACGCCTCCCAATTTTCCGCAGACTGCCAGAGCGTAGTATTGGTCTGAGTCTGATCCTGCGGATGCTTGGCTTTATGGTCTTTAGTTTTATGGTCATCAACTACCCGCCAACGCCACGCTGCATTGCCTTCGGGAATCCACACATACAGCATAGGGTATTACTCGCTAAAATACGGCGGTACACAGCGCCATTGCTCAATCGACAAGGCAGGAACTACTACTGGCTGCTCAAACACTCGTGCTTCAGCCAGATCAAAACCCTCCGGCCGATCATCCAATAGCAGCGCAGCAAGCTGGGCAATGATATTCATATGACAAACCACCAGTATACACTTGCCCTGTAGCTCGGCCAGCGCATTTAATGCAGGGGCAGCAGGATCATCGGGCTGAATACAGGATAATACCGTCACAGGCACATCGAGTGAACGACTAGCAAAGGCCTGCATCGTTTGCTGCGCACGGCGTAATGGACTGACCACCAAATGATCAGGCTGATAACGCGCCAAGACTTGCTGTGCAGTCCAACTTGCTTGCTGCTCTCCCCGCTCAGTCAAATGCCGCTCGCTGTCTTGTACCGTCATCCGTTCGGCTTCACCATGACGCACCAAAATCAACTGCATAATTCAAATCCTATTATTAATGATTCCGTCCCGTGTCAACATCTTATCTTCTCTCAAATCTGACTTGAACTTGGATCAGGCGATTGATGCGGCAAAACAAACTCTACATCACTACGATGACCATTTTGCATCAGTGATAACGCAATGCCCAACGGCGGCTTACCCTCATAGATCACCTCATACAACGCATTGGTAATTGGCATATAAACATCCAATGCCTGTGCCTGCGCTCGCACTTGGCGAATGGTATTAATGCCTTCAGCCGTTTGACCCAACGCCTCAACCGCCTGCTCAAGGGTCTTACCCTGCCCAAGTGCCAAACCAATTTGATAATTACGGCTCAACGGACTACTACAGGTCGCAAATAGATCACCGACCCCCGACAGCCCCAAAAAAGTTAACGGATTAGCACCCAACTGCACCGCAAAACGACTCATCTCCGCCAACGCACGGGTCAGCAACATACTGCGAGTATTCTCACCGACTTGATAGGCTGCCCCCATGCCCATGGCGACCGCGTAGATATTCTTCAGCGCACCACCCAATTCCACACCATGCACGTCCGTGTTGGCAAAAACCCGAAATAACGCACTGGCCAACGCTTGATGCACCAAATGACGCACACGCTCACTGCGACTGGCAATCACAGTTCCCGCAGGCATACCCGCCATAATTTCTTTGGCAAGGTTCGGACCTGACAATACCCCTGCATCGACGTGCGGAAGCTCCGTGCGAATAATGTCACTCATCAAGGCAAACGTATCCGCTTCAATGCCTTTGGTCAGAGAAACTACCGCTTGTTGATCAATCCATTGGGCGGCTTGTTTAAGTACTGCTCGAAACGAATGGCTCGGTACGGCCACCAACAATAGGTCGCAGTCGCGTACTGCCTCGGCCAAATCGCCTGTGTAACGCAAATCTTCATGCAGTTGAAAATCTGGCAAATAGCGTTGATTGCAGCGACTGGCTTGCATTTGCGCTGCCACCGCTGCATCCCGAATCCACATGCAGGTTTGGCAACCGTTGCGCGCCGCCAAATTAGCCATGGCCGTGCCAAAGCTGCCTCCACCCAATACCGTGACACGCAATGGCGTGTCGGATGGCTGAAGACTGGTTATCGACGTGTCGCTCATAAAAACCCCAATATTACAAACCAATAGGACAAGCCATGTCACAACATATTAATCGGTAGATGCTGGCCAGTCTGACAGAAAATCAGCCACTGGCAACTGACTGCGCGGCGGTAACTCCCGTCCTGCCGTCCCCACATACACAAAACCCGCAATCTGATCCTCTGTTGTCAAACCAAATGCGGATTTGACCTGTGGATGCTCGACCAACGCACCTGTCCGCCACATGGTAGAAAATCCCTGTGCATGCAGCATCAGCAAGACATTTTGAATCGCAGCACCCGCGCTTAATAGCTGCTCAAAAGCAGGCACTTTGGGATGCGATTGTATCTTGGCCACACAGATCAAAATCATCGGCGCACGCAACGGCTGCTGCCGAACGCGTTCCAACTGCTGTGGATCAGTTTCGCCTTGTGCAGCCAAAGCCGCGCTTAACACCTGCCCCATCTGTCGCCGTGCATCGCCTTGCACCACCATAAACTGCCAAGGCCGCAAGCGATGATGATCTGGCGCAGATAATCCAGCTTGAATGGCTTGCTGCAACTGCGTGGCACTCGGAACGGGCTCAGTCAATAGACCAACCGACTGGCGCGTATCGATTAACTCAAACACCTGATCCGCAGGCAAATCCATATTTATACTCCTATTGATACGCTGATTGCCCAGATCTCAGGCTGAGCGCAAACTCAACCAATCCGCAGCAATCGCCCATGTGGTATGCGCAGCCCGACTCCCCGTGAACAACCCCGCATGGCCACCAGGTA
>JAYXXU010000251.1:0-4177 GCA_036019135.1 Pseudomonadota bacterium
GGCTGATCGGGGCGTAGTTGTTTGAGTATGAGCAAAATGGACAAGATCGTGCTTAGTATGGTGAAAAAACCCTGAGTAAATTGGCAAAAATCCTGCAAAAAAAATGGATTAAAAGGTTTTAGTATTACCAACTTAAAGCTATTTCGGCAGTTTTACATCACATACCCCACAATTGGTCAGGCAGTGACTAACCAATTGATTTTAGCAGGTGACGATGGTCAAAATCTGTTGCGCCTACTACCTGAGTTACCAACACAACAACACAATACAGTCGATGTCTGGGCAACTGAGCCGAAAAAACTCATCAATACACTCAGTTTTACCCATATCATCGAACTGCTCAAACTGGATACGCCGCTGAAACGAGCGTTTTACGAAAGCCAAGCCATGCAGAACAATTGGTCAGTGCGTGAGCTACAACGCGCCATGAACAGCTTGTTGTATGAGCGTACGGGGCTGAGCGCGGATAAGACCGCTGTTGTTCACAACCATATTAAAAGTAGCACCACAGGCACAGGATTAACCGCTGAAGATGTATTTCGCAATCCATATATGCTTGAATTTCTAGGGCTTGCAGACAAATCTGAATACAGTGAGTCTGATCTAGAACAGGCCATTATTGATCATCTACAAACCTTTTTATTGGAGATGGGTAAAGGTTTTTGTTTTGAGGCACGGCAAAAGCGCATCACCTTTGGCAATACTCATTACCGCATCGACCTCGTGTTTTATCATCGCATCTTGAAGTGTCATATCTTGGTGGACTTAAAACTTGGCGAGTTTGACCATGCGGATGCGGGACAAATGAACGTCTACCTAAACTATTTTGCTGATCAAGAGATGCGTGAGGGAGATAATCCACCGATTGGCATGATTCTGTGTGCCAACAAAGGTGCTCAATTGGTAAAATACGCCACCGCAGGCATGACACAACAGATGTTTGTATCCAAGTATATGATTCATCTACCCACTGAGGCAGAGTTGGCGCGTTTTATTTTGGATCATCAGCAAAGTGAAGAGTGAGTGGATCTTTAAGGCGCAGTATAGATGCACAGAAGTAAAGAGTGAGGTTTTGGCCTAGCTTTTCGGATATAGTATACTGTATTCGCTAACAAAGTCTTTTTTAAATGGTCAGTTTGACTGAAAGGTTTGGGTATAAATGAACGCTAACAAAACAAAAGCCATTACGAAGTTCTTGCTTTTTTTCAACGTGCTGTGTGTTGTTGTTGTTCTTCGCCAAGCGACCGTGGTACATGGCGATGGTGCAGGCGGGTTTGGTGAAGTAATAATCAAGGGCTTCATGGCCAGTCTTTCCTTAGTGATTTACTTATCCGTGTGTATTAGCGCGTGGATGTTTTTTAGGCGACCATTTCATGATCGTTTACCTACTGTCACGATTTTACTG
This sequence comes from Pseudomonadota bacterium, assembly GCA_036019135.1. Taxonomy (GTDB): domain Bacteria; phylum Pseudomonadota; class Gammaproteobacteria; order Pseudomonadales; family Moraxellaceae; genus JAYXXU01. Next base: position 1,406 of record JAYXXU010000251.1, read on the forward strand.
AGTTGTATCCTGATATTTTTTGGCTACGTTTCAGTATACGACGCTTGCTATGATAAAGAGGGGTATTGCAGGGAATGGCGAATTACTGGCGGTTAGCTTGTATAGGGTACGTCAAGCACAGCACCCTCTATTTAGCCCTAATTTCTAAACCACTTCCGCCAACGCCCCTTGCAACGTCGGATGCTTAAACTCAAATCCCAGACCCAACAAACGCTCAGGTAACACCCGTTGGCTATCTAACAACAACCCCGACATCTCCCCAAAAACCAACTGAAGCAACCATGCAGGCAATGGCATCAAAGTTGGACGCTTGAGCGTTTGGGATAACTGTTGCGTAAAGCTCAGGTTGCGTACAGGATTGGGGGCAACTAAATTAAACGCCCCGCGTGCCTCTGAGTGTTCAATCAAAAACAATACCGCTCGTACCCAATCCTCTAGACTGATCCAGCTCATCCATTGCTGTCCATTTCCCAGCCTGCCGCCTAAGCCCAGCTTAAATGGCTTCAATACGCGCTTAAGCATTCCACCTGCTGGATGCAACACAATACCCGTCCGCAATAACACGGTACGAATATTCAGATCCGCAGCAATCTTTGCTCGCTCCTCCCAGTCCTCACACAATTGATGCACAAACTCGTGCTGAGGTGCACTTTTTTCCGTCAGCTCTGTCTCACCCTGCGCACCATAAAACCCAATCGCTGAACCCGAAATCAACACTTGTGGTTTTTGGATCACGGCTTGCAGCCAGTCCATCAAGGCCTGTGTGGTATCTAGTCGGCTACGACGCAATTCATATTTACGCTCATCAGACCAACGCTGATCAGCAATTGGTAGCCCTGCTAGATTAATGACTACATCAAAATAATCCGTTGGAGACAGTCGATCTAAATGGCGAGCCTGCACGCCTTTTGGCACATCACAATGCTCGGGATCACGCGAGGTAATTGCAACTCGATGGCCTTGATCAATCAGAGCTTGGCTTAATGCAGTTCCTAAAAACCCACTACCGCCTGTGATCAGATATCGCATATGTGTTTATCCTGATGATATAGTCGATGCTGATGGATCATTGAACAATGCTTTGAATGTGAGCGTCTATGTAGTTCACAATTCTGCTACAGGTTTAATATTTTTACTTAGGCTATTTTTTAGAACTGTTCAACATGGGTCGAACAGATCTTGAATCAGATCAGCCAGCGAATCTCAACCGTCTCGCTCTAGTCTGCGAGACGGTGCTCGGCCTGCAAATACTCATCAGACTGCATTTCTAACAGTCTTGAGCGAGTACGCTGAATCTCAAATGCCAACTTCTCGCCGCTGTATAAGTCTAAAATCGACTGCTGTGCTGTCACAATTAACTTGACCCGCCGATCATAGAACTCATCGACCAGATAAATAAGCCGACGCGTCGGATCATTGACGTTATCATCCAAGACAGGCACTTTACCGACCAGAATCGTATTGTAGGTTTTGGCTAAATCAATAAAATCTGCGGCACTACGCGGACGCATACACAGCTCATCAAAATCACACCACAACACATCTTCAGTATGGCCGCGTACATTCACTACACGACCATTCACCATGATCGGCTCTTCGGAGATTTCGTGCTGTTGATTCAGCGCACAAAAACGCCTTGCCAGCCAGTTTTCGGCATCATCTGACAACGGACTCCGATATAAGTCGGCTTGCTTGAGTACCCGTAACCGATAATCCACGCCAGCATCAACATTCAGGACTCGCACATGCTGCTTGAGCACCGCTATCGCAGGCAAAAAACGATCTCGATGAATGCCGTTTTTATACAAGCCATCTGGCTCAATGTTAGATGTTGCAATCAACGTAATGCCGCGCTGAAATAACATGCCAAACAGGTCGCCCAAAATCATCGCATCGGTGACATTGCTGACAAAAAATTCATCAAAACAAATCACCACCGCATCACGATGAATGCGATCCGCTACTTGATCTAAGGGATCACGCTGGCCTTTAAGGTCATTCAACTCACGATGCACTCGCTGCATAAAATGATGAAAATGCAGTCGCATCTTGCGGCGAAATGGAATCGCATCAAAAAACTGATCCATCAGCCATGTTTTGCCTCGTCCAACCCCACCCCACATATACACGCCCGTCGGCACAGGTGGCTGTCTAAAGCGCCCAAGCCCCCGCTTACGCGATGACTCAAAGCGCAACAACAAGCGCTGCCAAACTTCATCTAGTGCATAGACCGCCGTTGCTTGCTCCTCATCTGGCATAAACTGGCCAGACGCCAACGCATCTGCATAGCGCGTAGCAGGTGAACGACCATCGAACGTCGCAGCCATCTCTACGGCATCAGGTAAAGGCATATTCATAAGTAACGACCGCTATTAAAGTTGGGCGCTTAACTCAGACAAGCGTCCATGAAAAAAATGAGTCGCACCCGACAAGACAGCCAAGCGCAACTCTTGATCTTTTGCCCATGCCATCATGGCTTGTGGGTCGACCACTTCATCCTGATCCCCAACAATCACCAATGTATCATCGGGCAGCATCAAATTTGACATCGGATAGTTTTCGACTGCGGGTGCAACCAATACCAAACGACCCAAGTGCAGCGGTGCGATTTGCCAATCCGCCACCCGATCCGCTCCCGCCGCAGCAATATATGCCCCAAACGAAAAACCCGCCAAGATCAACTCAGTCGCCCGTGTCTGACGCGATGCCCACTCTACCACTGCACGCAAATCTTCAATTTCGCCGATGCCATCATCATGCTGGCCTGTGCTT
>JAYXXU010000252.1:0-5183 GCA_036019135.1 Pseudomonadota bacterium
CCAAAGGTGGCGGACAGTGGCTACCTGCGATGAGTCAAATTGGAGCAGATGCACTGGGATTGGATTGGACAACACCGCTTGACCAAGCACGTCAAACAGTTGCGGGTCGCGTCGCGTTACAAGGCAATCTTGATCCAAATACATTGTATGGGTCGCCTGCCCGCATTCGCCAAGCGGTTAAGGCTATGCTGGCAGACGCATATGCCGATGGTGTCTCGACAGGCTATGTGGCTAATCTTGGACATGGGATTACACAATGGGTTGATCCCATGAATGCAGGTGTGTTCGTCGATGCTGTACATGAGTTTAGTGCAGATTATTTTGGCTAAGTGCTGGTAATGCGTTGAGATTGGACATGCTGCGTCCTCTGGTTTGGTTCTTGATGCAAAGTAGTGCCGCAGCCTTGTTCGGGATTTTGCTGTTAGTTGCTTTTGTGGCCACCGCTGCTTTGCAATGGCCGATCTTAGATTGGTATCGCTATGATTTTTTATTGCTTTATGCACTCTTGATCCAGTTCTTTCTGATCTATTTTAAGTTGGAAAGTTGGCGTGAGGTCAGCGTTATCGCGATTTTTCATCTGTTGGCGATGTTCATGGAGTTATTTTTAACCGCGCCACAGATTGGCTCATGGCATTACCCAGAGCCTGCCGTGCTAAAAATTGCAACTGTTCCGCTGTTTGCGGGATTTATGTATTCGGCAGTGGGCAGTTTTTTGGCGCGGAGTTTGCGGTTGTTTTCAGTGTCGTTTGAAGGTTTGCCGTCGTTACGCTGGCTTGGTGTTTTGGCTGTATTGTGTTACCTGAATTTTTTTACAAAATACGTTTTGCCTGATATTCGATTGGGACTGTTTGTCGCATCCGTATTTTTGTTTTATCGGACACGGATGCATTTCAATTGGGCAGGTCATCGCATGCAAATGTGGTTTTTACCCTGTTTATTGGGGTTGGCGGGCTTGGTTTGGATCGCCGAAAATATTGCAACCTATACCAATATTTGGCTTTATCCCTCGCAGGTAGAGCAATGGCATTGGGTCGGGTTGGGTAAAGTCGGTTCGTGGTACTTGTTGTTATTGCTTAGTATAGTCCTCGTGCTATCGGTCATGGGTAAGCGCTCGCCAGATGGACGCTGGCGGTTACATAGCAGTTAAAGGAGTAGAGTTAGGCTGACCATTCAATTATCCATTCAGCCTCATCAAAAAAAGACTGCAAAGTGTATGTGTCTTGCACCCAACAGTCAAAAGCACCTTGCTCATTCGGTCCATCTGAACCTTCCCACCAGTCGTAGATCAGGAAGCCACCTGTATTGTTGGAATCATCTACGACTTTGACTTTATGGCCACTTTCGGTGCTATTCAGTACTGTACCAATTGTGTTTATGGGAACTGCCATGATTAATTCTCTCGCGGTCAAATCAGTCAGATTGATCAGTACACATGGCGTACTCTACTGTTCTTTTGAAACATACACAGGTAATGGAGTGCCATCATCAAACGCTTGCAACTCTTCACGCGCTACAGCGATAAGTTCCTCAATAACGACAAGTGGTAAATCATTACTAAAGGTGGTGATTATCAAGGAACGATCTGTATCACAACGAAATACTTCTGCGACAACCTGATCGCCAGAAAGCAACTCCACGCTAATCCTATTACGAACAACATCGGACGAAACTTGTTGTTGGAATGGTTCTCGAATGGTCTTCATATTCGAAATGGCTTATCAATACTTAGAAGGCGGCAACGTCGCTAAAAATTCAGCCCGTGCTTGAGCATTGGTGGCCAGATCACCGAGTAGAGAGACGCTACGGGTACTGGAGTTCTGTTTTTGCACACCACGCATCATCATGCACATGTGTTGTGCATCCATCACGACGGCTGCACCGCGTGCGCCAGTAGCATCCATGACGGCTTGGGCGATTTGTTGTGTCAGGCTTTCTTGGATTTGTAGTCGTCGTGCATACATATCAACGATCCGTGCCATTTTAGACAGGCCGAGTACTTGACCGTCGGGCAGATAGGCGACATGTGCATGTCCCATAAACGGCAACAGATGATGCTCGCACAATGAATAGAATTCAATATTTTTGACCAGCACCATTTCGCGGTTTTCAGAGGGGAAAATCGCGTGGTTGGTCACTTCATCCAAGGTATGTTGATAACCTTGGGTTAAAAATGCAAATGCCTTAGCCGCCCGTTTTGGAGTGTCTAATAAACCAGGTCGTTCTAAGTCCTCACCAATGGCGTGGATCAACGTGGCATAAGATTGTTGCATCGTATTCATGGAAAATCTAACACTGGCAAGGCAACGCGCTAGGGTAGTGCATTGCTAAAAAAAGAAATAGTCATTTGACGTTAGGGTCGTCAGACAACCATTAAAAACACACGGGTTTTATCGAGCACCGCGTGGTTCAGAACGTTTGAGCAGGACTAAGACAGCACCTGTTCCACCTTGTTCTGGGGGAGCGCTGACAAACGCCAAAACGTCACGATGTTGGCGTAGCCAGCCATTCACGCAGGTTTTAAGAGTTGCTTGAGGCCCTTTGCCATGCACGATCTTGACCACGTTTTGGTTGGCGGCCTGTGCCATCTCAATGACGGTCAAAACGGCACTGCGCGCTTGTTCAATCGTGCAGCCATGCAGATCCACTGCTTCAAACCAGCGCAGTTTACCGCTTTTGAGTTGATCAAAAATACGATGTTGCAGGGTGGCTTGTCGAAAAGATAAAAACTCTTCACTTGCAACAGGATGAAGTAGGGCTTGTGTGTCGGACAATACGGCTTCACTCGATTGTTCTACCCCTGTCGCAGCGGCTCGACGTGCTAATGTTTGGGCGTCTGGCTTGCGTGGTTGCCTCACCCGTGTGGGAGGTGATGCTGGGGTCGGATGCAACGGGGTGACTCCTTGTACTGCTTGCAAAAATAAGTCTGGGCTATTTTTTTGCTGTTCTGCCTGTTGTATCGCGTCACGCTCTGCTTGCTGTTTGGCATGTTGCTCCGCCTGTCGTTTGGCCAGATCAAGGTCGTGTTTGAGCCGTTGCAATGAGGCCAAAGCAGACAACGGAGGCTTGGTAGGCGATGGCATAGCAGTTCTCAGCATCCTCAAGGCAATCGATTAAGCAGGGCTATGTTTGGGGACTCCAAACAGTTCAGTAAATGCATGATCTGGCCGATGCGCCCGCATAAAGCTTTCGCCAACCAAAAAATGATGAATTCCATTGGCCTGCATCAAATCCACATCGGCAGGCTTGCTAATCCCGCTTTCGGTGATCAACAGACGATCATTTGGTACATGTTGACGTAAACCAAGCGTGACATTCAGACTGACATTAAAGTTTTTCAGATTGCGGTTGTTGATCCCGATTAGGCGTGCGGGTAGGTCTAACGCTCGTTCAAGCTCTGCTCGATCATGCACTTCAATCAGTGCGTCCATGCCAAGGCCAGTAGCAACATCATATAGTTCTTTCATCTGTGTATCAGACAAGCAAGCAGCGATGAGCAAAATACAGTCTGCACCCAATGCGCGACTTTCGATGATTTGGTAGGGATCAACCATAAAGTCTTTACGCAAGACAGGTAGGCGACAGGCTGCCCGCCCTGCCCGTAGATATTGATCATGGCCTTGAAAAAAATCTACATCAGTCAAAATCGAGAGACACGCTGCGCCAGCATTTTGGTACTGTGTGGCAATTTCGGCAGGTTTAAAGTTTGAGCGGATCACCCCTTTTGACGGTGAAGCTTTTTTGATTTCAGCGATCACACCAGGGCGAGTGGTAGCCAATGCCTGTGCAAATGGCCGCACCGCATCTGCAACGTTCGCTTGCTGTTCCAGATCGCGTAACGTGATGTGCTGTTGACGCTCAGCGACCTCTTCGCGTTTGCGGGCAACGATTTTACCTAAAATCGTGTTTTCGATCCGTAGCATGTCAAAATCTCAAGTGTTCAAGGTGGGCTATCAATACGGTGATAGCGGGTGGGGTGAGTTGACCCAAAACGTGTGCCCTTGACGCAATCCGTCAGTCATCGGCGGCCAATTGTACACCGCTCATCTCACGGGTAACGCTGGCCGATGCTTTCAAGGTTTGGCTAAACTCTGCCAAAATTGACATTTTTTCCAATGCTTGCCCGCCATAGATGATATCTTTAGCCAGTTCAATGCCTTGTGCCAAACGATCCACACATCCAGCAACATACAGGCCAGCGCCTGCATTCAGTGCAATCATCTGTGCGGCTTTTTCACCGATGGGGCTCTTCTGGCGACCCAACGCATCGCGAATCAGGAAGAGGCTTGCCGCAGAGTCTTCAACGGATAGACCAATCAAACTCTGACTTGAGATGCCGTAATCTTCAGGGATCAGCGTCCATTCGGTAATTTGGCCATCTTTGAGTTCGGCGACGTGGGTCGTCTGTGCCAAACTGATTTCGTCTAACCCATCTTTTGAATGTACGACCATGGCATGTGTTGCATCCAACAGTTGTAGCACTTCGGCGATTGGACGACACAACGCAGGACTAAAGACCCCAACTACTAGACGGGTTACGCCAGCGGGATTGGTCAAAGGCCCAAGCAAATTAAAGATACTGCGCATGCCCAACTCACGGCGCGGCGCGATGGCATGCCGCATCGCGGCATGATGGTTCGGGGCAAACAAAAAACCTACACCCACCTCGCGAATACAGCGCTCGGTTTGGGCAACATCTAGATCTAACGCAATGCCTGCTTGTGCCAACAGATCAGAACTGCCTGATTTGCTCGACACGCCACGATTGCCATGTTTGGCCACATGCGCACCTGCGGCGGCAGCAACAAAGGCAGAGGCGGTAGAGACATTGAACAGATGCTGACCATCGCCGCCTGTGCCGACAATATCAATCAGATTCGGTAGATCAGAGACAGGTACAGGCAGGGCAAGCTCACGCATGACACGTGCCGCAGCAGTGATTTCATCAATACTTTCACCTTTCATGCGCAGGCCAACCAACAGTCCTCCAATTTGGGCGGGAGTTGCTTCGCCTTGCATGATGCAACGCATGACATCTCCCATTTCTGCTTGGGAGAGATTGACTTGACGAATGATATGATCGAGTGCGGTTTGAATATTCATAGCAACAGCCTATCGCGCATAGCGTTCTAAGAAGTTTTGTAGCAGGCGATGACCATGCTCACTCAAAATCGATTCGGGATGGA
>JAYXXU010000253.1:0-1422 GCA_036019135.1 Pseudomonadota bacterium
ACTTACGCAAAAAAACCGACCCTAAACTGATTCGTACCTTGCGCGGCGTCGGTTATATGCTGGTGAATACTGGCTAAGCACATGCATCAGGGAGTCTAGACATGACCACGACGCGGGCGGGTCGGTCGATTTATCGGACACTGCTACGAGGCACATTATTGGCTTTGTTGCTAAGCTTATTGGTCAGCAGTGTGTTGAGCTATTTGGCGACACGGCATGAAGTGGCTGAGTTGTTTGATGCGCAACTGATCGAAAATACTCGCGTCCTGAAAGGCTTTATTAATCATCCTGCGACCGATGCTGATTGGTTTCGTTTGCAGTTGTCTTTACAAGAGGCGTCCAGTACGTTAAGTCAACTCGGTATTCATCAAGCCCAAGCGCCGACGTTAGGTCGTAGCCATGCCTATGAAAAAAAACTCGCGGTGCAGGTCTGGTCGGCCGATGCGCGGCTGGTGGTGCGCTCACCGAGTGCGCCGAATCATGCACTTGCACCCTTAAAAACGGGTTTAACGCTGTTCAAAGGGCAGCAGCATGACTGGCAAGTGTATACCGTTTGGTTAGAACAAAATCATCATTGGTTGGTGGTTGCAGAGCAACTGGATATTCGTGCCGAATTGTCACTCAATATTTTGGCGAGTGTGTTATTTGGCATGTTGTTTGGTTTTGCGGTGGCGCTGTGGGGCGTGCGTCGCCAGCTTAAAATCGGTTTGTTTCCGTTACGGGCGTTGGGCGCGGCGATTCAACAGCGCAGCGTCGATGATCTGATTCCGGTTCAACTCAGCCAGACTCCAGCCGAACTCCAGCCAGTTGTGGATGAGTTAAACTTATTGCTGGATCGGCTGCAAAATAGCCTCAGCAGAGAGCGACGCTTTCTGGCCGATGCTGCGCACGAGTTACGTACACCGTTGGCGGTGATTTTATTGCAAGTACAACAAGCACTGAGCCTGCCCGCAGCACAACAGCAAGCGGTATTAACTAAGCTGTTAAACAGTGTGCAGCGTAATCAGCAAGTGGTGGAACAACTGCTGTTGTTGGCGAGGTTGGACAGTGATATGGCTCGGTTTGAGCCAGTGCTGGTCGCGTTTGATGGGTTGGTGCGTGAGGTGGCTGCGCAGCTGGTGCCGTTGGCGTTGCTGCGCGGGATTGAACTGGAGTGTGATGCGCAACCAGTCAAAATCAAAGCAGAATCAGCGCTACTGGTCGCACTATTGCGTAATGTATTGGATAACGCGATTCGACATAGTCCTGATGGGGCATCGATTGAGATTTCGTTAAGCCATGATGATGCTTGGGCTACCCTCAAAATTACCGATCAGGGTGGCGGGATTCCTGAACAGCAAGTTGGCGCGATGTTAGAGCGATTTGGGCAAGGCGAACGGGCAGATCGGGGCGGTGCTGGGCTGGGCTTAGCGATTGCGCAGA
>JAYXXU010000254.1:0-1425 GCA_036019135.1 Pseudomonadota bacterium
TTGAATGTTTTCAATGGCATCACCCCACTTAATACGAGTACTGATTAAGTTATAACCACTTCTTGTTTCAGAACCTGTCAGGTTAGGAGCTTGATCAAAACCAAAAAATGCCCACTCTGAAGCTCCATCACATCCAACCCCTATCCAAGCAGTAACATCTGAATAGGGGAAATCCATAGGTCTAGTGGGTGCAACTGATTCAGAAACTGCAAAAAAGCTTGTTTCGCCTGTCATTTCATCTTTGGAGCTTGTAATAGACCATGAAGACGCTGGTTTTTTGGGGGTCACATTTGCCTCATTTACGCTTGAAACACTTGGCACATTAGATGATGAGGTTGTACTCGTCGATTTAACACGCGTGGACTCATAAATAAAAAAGCCTACAAAAAGCGTTGCAAATATACCGACCAGTAGACCGACCTGCTTTGGCACTTTTGCTCCGCAGTGCGGACAAGTCTTAGCATCACTACTCACCTGTCCCTTGCATTCCTTGCACTCAATTATTGGCATACATGCTTCCTTCGTTACATTAGGAGAAATATTGGATGAAGAATCCGAAAACAGACTCAAATCATGCCCATCACCACCCAAAACCACAACCCCACCCACCAAAAATCCGCTTAAGCCCTAAGCGGATTTTTGCTCATTGCGACCCTGATTCCCTGCTGCGCATCAGGGCCCCATGAACGCAAACGCCGAACTCCGCCGCCAGCTCAACAATCTGGGCAATCTCGGAACAGTCATCCAAGTCGATGCTGAGACCGCAACGATGCGCCTACAGATTGGTGACAATCAGACCGACTGGATAACCATTCCAGCCGCTGCCGCAGGTGCGATTAAAATCTGGCGTTGCCCAAGCGTCGGCGAACAGTTTGCCATCCTTGCCCCCTCTGGAGACTTGCGCAATGCCATCGCAGTCACCTCGCTGTACAGCGATGACAACCCGCCACCCGTACTGCTTCCTGATGTGGTGCATATTGATTTTGCTGGGATCGGTCACTTTAGCCTTAACACCAGCAGCGCACATGCCGAATTTAAAATCAACAGCCTACATCTGGACGTTGCGGCCTTAACCCTGTCTGGCGCATTCACTGCCGATGGTCAAATCCAATCCCTGACCGACGTATTGGCAGGCGTGATCAGCTTGCTGAAGCATAAAACCACTGGCGTTAAATCTGGGCCCGACTTGTCTGGAGTGCCTGCACCATGACTGGCATGTCCCGCAGCACTGGCCACAGACTCGACCCACTGGCACACATCCAGCAATCGGTGCATGACATCTGCACCACCTTGATCGGTACACGTCTGACCCGTCGCAGCTACGGCTCACTTGTGCCAGATCTGATCGACCAACCGATGAACCCAGCCACGCGCCTACGCCTGATCAGCAGTATCGCCACTGCCCTGATCCAATGGGAACCTCGT
>JAYXXU010000255.1:0-3410 GCA_036019135.1 Pseudomonadota bacterium
AGCATCAAACCGCGCCACGATATTGGTACTACCACTATAGCCCAGCAGATTAAATGTAATACTCATGCCCTAACATCCTGTTGCAAGGTGAATTGTTTTCTTCCAAGCTCAATGCATGACGACCGCCAAAGCATCAATCTCGAAGCATTGCCCGAGACGGATTGACAGCGCCTGACGGGTGTCTATGGGTCTGTGGCCGAGGCAGTCTAGGGCAAGCCCGTTTGTCCGAATAGACAGAATAAATCCAACTAAATCAGATGCTTTTTAAGTAAAAATAAACTAAAAAAACTAACACTTTGATTTTGATAAGATCGCAAAACATGCAGCCAAGCCCGCTTGGCTGCGCTTGATTACATAACCATCTAAGGATTCATACAATTATCGTAATAGGTCACTGTGGCAGGCCAATCCGAAAAAATCCCAATCACACCAACGTCTTTCGCCAAAGCATCAATCACAGTATACATATCGCCATCATTATTAATCACAGGACTGATCGACTGATAATACCAACCCCCTCCCGTGCTGAGCGGGCCACTGCGTTCAAGCGACCATGCAATCATGTTGAGTCCAGCAGTTTTCGCATTGCGAGCATAGTCAGACGGAGTGATCTTTTGCTGCGCATCTAAAGTCAGCATTTTCCATGCCGCAGGCCCCAAGACACGTACGCCTTGACTATACAGTGACTGCATGGCAGCCAATGAAGTCACCTCAGCCGTATTGTCCCGCTCATCCAAAAATACCGCTTGCTGCCCGAAGCTCGGAAACTCTTTTGCCCACAACAACACATCATCTAGCAAGAAAGACTGTGGCCAGACATCTGATGGTTTAATCCCCGCATCTATATACTCTTGGATCATCTGACGGGCGTAATCTTGCTGCGTATAGTCGCCTTGATACGGCATGCTTACGACAGGCGTTTTGAGCTCTGGGGTATATTTCACGCCCAGTTGTTTAAACAGTTGAATACTTTCTTGATGACTCAGCAGTGTGCCGTTGGTAGCATATAAATCGGTGCGCCAATCAGCCGTACCCCCTTGATATTCTTGCGGTGTGGTGGCATTGGGATTGAACGCATCCATCTTGCCACGTAAAGTTTTAAACTCGGCCAGCGTAATATCACTGGTACGACACTCAGCTTTGGCAGCCTGTCCAGTGACAGGATCGGCAGGGACGAAGGGCTGAGTACATTTTGCAGCCAAATCTGTGACCAAAATATTCGTGGTAGTATGCAAATCATTCTGGGCATGACGGCAAACCAACTGGCGGTCTTTGGTAAAGGCAACATCACACTCTAAAATGCCAGCACCCATTTTGGCCGCTGCAATATAAGACTCGCGAGTATGCTCGGGGAACTGTAGCGGCGCACCACGATGCCCAATCGAAAAATCAGTTTTTTTAGGCTCAATATTCTCACACGATTTTAGCTTGTCTTTGAGTGTGCCATCATCCATGTCGTTGACCAGATACGCTGGACGCACGCCAAACTGATATTTACTGCTTGGACTGGCCGTAGGCGGGGTATTGGGTACTGCGCCAGTATCATTGTCATCGTTACAGCCTGCTAGCGCTACAGTGGCCAGCAATGGCAAAAGGTATATTGCTTTTTTCATGGCAGTGTCTCTGTGGATACGGTGTCCACAGCCTGCGCTGAGCCGATGACAGCCGCGTGACGTGGCGGTGAATTTTTAGTTGGGCTAATAACGGATTTGAGTCCATCAGTGCTAGCGGCACTTACATTGAGTATACGCGACTAAAAAGTATATTACTTGCAACTCAAATGTATATACAATACAGTGGCATTTCATTCATTGGATAGAGGACTATCACATGTCTAAGCTCAGTAAGAAAGACAGCAAAAAACTGGCCAAGCAAATTGCCAAAAAAGCAGTGAAGCAGGCTGGTGTTAGCAGCAAAAAAGCCAAGACGCTTAAAAAAGCGACTAAAGCAGCCTACAAGCCATTGCGTAACGGTAAAAATGGTAAAGCAACGCGTGCTGCGCAAAAGGTTGCTAAAAAAGCGGCTTAATCGTTAAAAAGATTAACCATCTGCTTGTGGTGGACGCACCACTTGCAGGATGATACGACCTAGATTTTCTCTTGTTTTTAGGTCACCCACTACATGAACGACGCCACTATCAAAAAAGCCAAACTCAAAAAAGAAGCCCAATTGGTGATTCGGCTAGATCATGAATTGCGCGATGAGTTTTTGGAGGCGTGTCAACATCTGGATACCACTGCATCCCGTGAATTACGTCGATTTATGAAGCGCTTTATTACACAATATAAAAATGGTGAATTGGATGAATAACTCATCACCGCTACAGCCAATTTTCAACCCTTAATCCCGCGATTTGCTCAAATTCCCTCAGATTATTCGTCACCAAAATCAATCCTTTGCTACGGGCATGTGCAGCAATTCAGAGACGGCGATCATGCTCAGACACATCTGATCCGCGTAACGATTGAACTGGCTCAGCACCTGCATCGTTTTTTTTTTAATCAAATAAATGGTAATATTGGTATCTAGCATGCACTTAATCATTCGAACGACTCGCGCACAGACTCCACTTGCTCACCTCGCTCAAAATCATCAGACACTCGATCTTCTGACAAAAAAAAGCTATCCCATGTTTGCCCGACGGGTGTTAAGACACGCTCCTCACCGTTGACTCTGACTTGCACTTGTTTGACGTGGGGTGGAAAGCGGGTTTGTAGTGGTAGGCGGACTGCTTGGGTGCGGTTGTTTAAAAACACTGAACCGATTGTAATTGGCGTGGTCGGCATGAGGATATCCTTTTGGAGTGGGATATATCCAAAGTATAGTGCAGTGGTGTGCTGATGTATAGCATAACGATCAAGGGTTAAAAATGTTGATTTGATTCAAATACTCATAATCCAGCAGGTTAATAAACAGACCGTTGATAAAAACCGAACGGCGCTTAGTAAGGTTATTTAAGCTGATGACAGGGATGCGTTCAGCGGCATATCGGCGGTATCACACAACACAAAAGCCGTAGAAAATTTAGTCCAAAATAATAACTTCCGCCTGAACATCAATTCTAAATTTATATTCACGATAGATGCGTGCTTGAAGCTCATTATCTACCTGAGTAAAATGTGGATGCCGCTTATTACAAACAAAAGCTTTTCTTTTTTGGAAAGATTGCAATTGTTCAGCGTGAAAATGAAAAATACTATCAATCGTGTCGATCAGCTGTTGAATGGCATCACCTTTCCAGCCACTGCGGACTTTTTTCAGCTCCACTAAATATAGTCTATTACTAGTATATAACATTGCATCACATCGTCCAATACCAGTTGCATCAGCATCTGATAGCACACATTTATCTATCGCAACAAAAGAAACTTCTACTTTGTTTTTATTTTTTACAAGTGCTACCCAAGAAT
>JAYXXU010000256.1:0-8834 GCA_036019135.1 Pseudomonadota bacterium
CGCGCGACATCAATATTCCTGTACGTCAGATGAATTTTGGCTTTACAAAGCAATCCATCCCGCAACACCATGCGGGCAACAACCCCTTGATAACATCCATATTTAGCAACCTTTCAGCCGCCATTCCAGAAGGTGAACGATTTTTTGTCCGCTCCGTTCGCCACTTTCGCCAACAAATCACTGATCCAACGTTGCAAAAAGCAGTTGCAGGTTTTATTGGTCAAGAAGCCTTTCATGCGCGGGAGCATGATCAATTTAACCTTGCGTTGGGTCAGTTGGGTTTACCGATGCAACAGCATGAGCAACTGTTTTTAAAAGTGATTCATCTGCTTGAAAAACTCCCACCCAAAGCGCAACTGGCCGCGACGGCTGCACTGGAACACTATACGGCCATCATCGCAGCTCAACTGATGCGTGACGACTTTATGCGTGCACAATTGCCCACTCTGATGCATGATTTTTGGATGTGGCATGCCATCGAAGAGTCTGAGCATAAAGCGGTTGCATTTGATGTCTATCAGCAGATCAGCGGTAGCTATCCGTTGCGAACTGGCATGATGCTGCTGATCAGTACGATCTATTGGCCATTAGTACTGGGTTTGGTATTTAAACAAATCATTCAATCAGGCGATATCTGGAATTTACGCAAAACTGCTTATGGTGTGTGGGTCGCGCTTGGGCCAACAGGTTTTTTTACCAAAATGACATTTGAATACCTCGACTATTTAAAACCAAATTTCCATCCTAATCAGCACGACACTGACGCACTACTACAATACTGGCGTGATCAATTGATGCAACCTGATGGGCGGCTCACTGCCTATCTCAAACAAGCCGCTTGAGCTATGCGTAACAACTGTGTACCGTGTGCGCAGTTGATCTTGCTGACCTGATTTTGGAGTCCGTGTGCCACCTGCCTCTACTCTCGTCTCACCTCCCTCACGCCGTACCCAAGCAGAGCGACGTGAGGCCACTCGTCAAAAATTGTTAGATGCCACGATCACTTGTTTGGCACGCGATGGATTTTCGGGCACGACCATCAGTCGAATTGTGGCTGAGGCGCAGGTCTCTCATGGGGCAAGTGGGCATTTGTTCGAAAATAAAACTGCAATGCTACTGGCTGCGGCCGATGAGGCGTTTTGGCGGTTTTATCGACGTTGGGGGCAAGCGGTACTGACCGTCAATCAAGCCGAAGATCGACTCGAAGCCCTGTTGCGGGCGACATGGACGGACTTATTGCATGGGGTCGAAAATGAGGTACTGCTGGAGTTGCTGATTGCAGGTAAGCAAGATCCTGAATTTAATGCACACCTACAGCCATTACTGAATAAATTTTTGGCCTTATTCCAGCGCTCTGCTGAGCATTTTTTTGAGTCGATTAGTCCTGATATTCAGGTCGAACAAATGATGATGCTGACGCAGTGGTTGTTTCGTGGGATGGCGTTGGATAAGCGCATCACACCATCAGCCGAGTATTTTGCGCCGTATATTCAAGCATGGGTGACGCTCCTGCGCAGTCAGATTCAGGCGCGTCAAGGCGTGCATACGCCGCCACCAAAATAGGGGGCATCATCAAAAAACCAGCGCAAGTTACCCCACGCTGGTTCTGATTAAAGCCCTACATTAAATTCAGGCTTCTTTTATGCTTCCTTCTTAGGCGCTTCACGCAGACGAATGCCCAGATCACGCAACTGATTGGCATCGACTGGCGCAGGCGCTTCAGTCATCGGACATTCAGCCGTTTTGGTTTTTGGGAACGCGATCACATCACGGATCGACTGTGCACCAGTCATCAGCATGATCAAACGATCTAGACCAAACGCCAAACCACCGTGCGGCGGCGCACCGTATTTGAGGGCGTTCAGCAAGAAGCTGAATTTTTCTTCGGCTTCGGCTTCGTTGATACCCAGCGCTTCAAAGACAGCTTTTTGCATCTCTAAGGTATAAATCCGCAAGCTACCACCGCCGAGTTCAGTACCGTTCAGCACCATGTCATAGGCGACCGACAATGCACTGGCTGGATTGGCTCTCATCTCCTCGACTGTGCCTTTTGGCAAGGTAAACGGATGATGCACCGATGTCCATTTGCCGTCGTCGATTTCTTCAAACATCGGGAAATCCACTACCCACAACGGCGCCCACTCGCAGGTTGCCATGTTCAGGTCGTGGCCGACTTTGATCCGCAGTGCACCCATCGCGTCGTTGACGATTTTGGCTTTGTCCGCACCGAAGAAAATCAAATCGCCATTTTGCGCGCCAGTACGAGTCACGATTTCTTGCAGCGCGGCATCACTGATGTTTTTGATAATCGGTGACTGTAGGCCAGATTCTTGCTCGACACCGTTGTTGATTTTGCTGATGTCGTTGACTTTGATATAGGCCAAACCGCGTGCGCCGTAAATACCAACAAACTTGGTGTATTCGTCGATCTGACCGCGTGAAATGGTGTTGCCATTCGGGATGCGCAAGGCGACGACACGGCCTTTTGGATCGTTGGCAGGGCCTGCAAACACTTTAAAGCCTTCGCCTTTTAACAGGTCTGCCACATCGACCAATTCGAGCGGAATCCTCAGGTCTGGCTTGTCAGACGCATAACGGCGCATGGCTTCGGCATAAGTCATGCGTGGGAATGCATCAAACTGAACGCCTAACGTTTCGTTAAACACCTTAACGATCATGCCTTCCATCATTTGCATGATGTCTTCGTCTGACATAAACGAGGTTTCGACGTCGATCTGGGTAAATTCAGGCTGACGGTCAGCGCGGAGGTCTTCGTCGCGGAAGCATTTGGCGATTTGGTAATAGCGGTCAAAACCCGATACCATCAGCAATTGTTTAAACAACTGCGGTGATTGTGGCAGCGCAAAAAAGCTACCGTTTTGGGTACGCGAGGGCACGAGGTAATCACGCGCACCTTCTGGCGTGGCACGGGTCAAAATCGGCGTTTCGACATCCAAAAAGCCGTTATCGTCCAGATAGTTGCGGATCAGGCTGGTCACTTTCGAGCGGAAGCGCATACGCTCTAACATCTCTGGGCGACGCAGGTCGAGGAAGCGGTATTTTAGACGGTTTTCTTCGGAGATTTTGACGCTTTCGTCATTCAGTGGAAACGGTGGGGTTTCGGCACTGGCGAGGGTTTCGATCTCTTTGGCAAGCAGTTCGATTTGACCGCTGACCATGTTGGCGTTTTCGGTGCCTGCATAACGTTTACGGATACGACCCGTGATTTTCAGGACGAATTCTGAGCGCGCACGGTCGGCGGTGGCGAAGGCTTCTGGGGTATCAGGGTCGATGACGACTTGTACCAGTCCATCACGGTCGCGCATGTCGAGGAAAATCACGCCGCCATGATCGCGGCGACGGTGTACCCAGCCACAGATGGTGACGGTTTGTTCAAGCTGGCTTTCGGTCAGTGAGCCACAGTAATGGGTGCGCATCATGGTGCGGAGTGTCCTTATCTGGTGCAAGCGCGAGGCGCGTCGGCAAAAATTCAATAAACGCAGGATTATGCCGTGTCAGGGCGATAGCGACAAGCGATTGCAGCGGTTTGGTGCAAAGTTCAGGATGGATGTGCGCTAGACAGGGCCAGTAAACACTGCTCTAATCAAAAAAACCTAAACAGACACAGCAACCGCAATACTCACGGAGGATAAAAATGACCAGACGTTACTGGTGCTATCGGATTGATACTAGAAATATTAGCTTTTTTCGAGATGAACTTGAGCAATGTCGGCTTCGACAAGGCTGGGGCTTTCACGAAGGACACAGTTTACTAGAGCCAAAAGTTGATAAAGAGGCTAAAGGAAACCTTCCAATTTTAAATAAAGTCAGAAAAGGTGACATTCTTCTTGTGCCGCGCCTGCCAAACTGGAAAGAAGTTGCAATTGTTGAGGCTTTGGAAGACTTTAAAGAAGGTTACCGTTTTGAGATAGACAGTAAACTTGGCGACTACGGTCATATTTTTCCTGCCAAAATGCTCAAGTCATTTGATCGAAATAATCAAAACGTTTCTGGTCAGATTCGTGCAGCGCTCAAAAGAATCCCAAGATTTTATGATATCAACCGCTGTGCAGCAGATATTGAGGCTTTACTCAACACAGATAATTTGGATTTAAAATCCAAAGAAAGCTTTGAAACGTCGTTTGGTAACGTGGTGGACTCTTCTTTTGCATCTGCATTCGATCAACAAAAATTTGAAGACGTACTGTACTCAAGTGCCTGTCAAAAATTTTCAAATGAGGAATGGGAGTATGCGCTAGTCGCAGGACTTAAAACGTACTTTCCTGATCCTTGCATTGTTGAGCGCACGGGTGGCATCACTGAGGCACAGCATGGCACTGATATCTTAATAACGCTGCCTGGCCTGCTTGGCGTTCAGTATCTGATTGCGGTTCAAGTCAAGGATTACGTTGGGGCTATCAGCAACGCACCGATCAAACAAATATGCAAAGCAGACACGTATGCAAACTGGAACAATGAAACCAGTAAAGTGATTGAGAAGATATTAATATTAACCAAAGCAACCGAAGAAGAAAATCCTGAGCTATTGAAAAATGCGATGAATGCTGGCGTTCGCGTAATTTTTGCCAATAAACTCAAAGAGCTACTTGTGTCGATTGGACAGTCATTCCTTGGTTTAGAGCGCAGCTAAGTATAGGAGTTTTTGTGAAAATCGGAGAAATTAAAGCCTGTCTACAAGCTGCAATGCGCGACATGCCTGTTTATTTTGATTTTTGTCAATGCGTACCAACGACGATTGAAAACTGTCGCGGGTCAGAGGCAAATCCCGCTATCGGTTGGTCACCAAGCGGGTACAGTGGTGCTGGCAAAGTACCCAGTGTCCAAGAGATGCTAGACGAGCTAAACATTGCCACTTCTGGCAAAATTTACCACCCTTGGAAAGGCAACGATGTCACGTTTACCTACTCAGACCAGCATACTTTGTGCGTGGATAATTTTGGCGATCAGACGGGGACTAAGATTGTCAGTATTGAGGTAGGTCAATGGTGCGTTACCCTTCATACCAAACAAGGACGACGCTGGCGCTAACCCCCAGCGTCGCCAAGTATGAAATATCCAGATCTTACTCTGATTGCAGACCACTGATCGCTGTACGATCATGCTGCTGAACATAATCATCCCAAACCGCATGCACATCAATATCATAGTGTCTCAAATACCTTGCATATAAAGGAATAATCGAATCGGCAAAGATGTGCGCATACTCCAGTCGCGACATCATCCCCCACCCCAGCTCATTTGATGCCAAAGCAGGTTGATATTCACGATCACAATAATACTGCTGCGCCATACGAGCCAATGCACTCGGAAACTGCGCTTGCAGCCAACCACGCGCTTCAGGCCAAGCATCATCCATCCATGCCAAAGCCAGCCAACCAAATGAAGAATGGCGTGGCTCATCTTGAATGATCCGATCATAGACCTTGATGACCTGTGCTTGATCTGCATGTCGACGCATCGCTACAAATAAAGGAACGGCCGCCGTTTCTCCCAAACAATAAAAATCCAGCACTGCTGCACAGCAATTCCGTCGAAGATCAGTAGATTGCGCTGGGAAATTGAGTGGTAATGCGGCATCAACAATCGGCTCTAACCAACCTGTGGCCTGTAATACGCCATAGCATAACTCGGCATGATCGACTTCATCTTGCGCGATAGTCAGTGCTTGGCGGATCAGATCTGGTGGCGCACTTAACTGAAATAACCAGTGCTAAAACGCTGTTTTAATTGCAGCAGAAGAATACTCTGCTCTCACCTGACCCGCCCAGAAGGTTTGTAGCCGCTGCATCATGATCGCTTATTTGTCTAATGGTGGTGCGGGATTTACACTGATTTCGGGAACATAGCTGTCCGTCTCAGGCGCTTCGGCCTGCGGTGGCATAGGATTGACGGTGCGCTCATGCACTGGCGTAATCTCTTGCGTGGGCGGCATCAGGTTAACGGTTGGTTCAGCGGGGTGTGGTGTCAGACCTGCTGCCGCCAAACCAATAAACGACGCGTTTAAAGCAGCGGCTTTCAGCTTATAAGGGTTCATCACTGACTCCATGAATGATCATCGACTTAGATAAGCATCTACGCCTGAGACGGACGCTCTGAGGGAGTATATAACACTAAAAACTCTTTAAAATATCAGCAACGTGGCCAGCTTGTCGTAATCAGGTAACCTTGCTTCGCATAGTAAATTATCCAATTTTTATTATAGACTTGCATCTACGAGCCCGCGAATCAAACCTTTCTATAGGAAAAAATATGAAAATCAAAGCAAACATAGCCATCTTGGACATCGCAGGTCATCTCTTGATCTGGCTGATTCTCAGCATCATTACACTGGGGATCGCAATCTTCTTTTTTCCTTATTCGTTTGCCAAGTTCATCATTAACAGAACCTCCATCATCGATGAGCATACAGGTGCAACTCGCCAAATATCTTGTCAGATCAATATCTTTGGCGATCTTGGACATGTAATCTTGTGGATCATTATTTCGATACTTACTTTGGGTATAGGCTATATTTTTTATTTTTATCGTGTTTGGAACTATGCTTTAAATCATTCGCAGATCCAGTAAATAAAAAGCTGCTACCCACCTGCTACAGGTAACACTCACAGGTATACACCCCTAACCGATGAAGGCGCTGCTGGCGCTAAACTCCAGCAGCATCCAGCCATATTTAACCCAATGCCTTTACGACTGCTTCGCCCATCTCTTTTGTGCCGACCTTGGTCATGCCCGCCGACATAATGTCGCCCGTGCGTAAACCCTGATCCAGCACCCGACCGACTGCATCTTCGATGGCCTTCGCCGCCGCTTCCTGCTTAAAGGTATAGCGCAACATCATCGCCACCGACAAAATCGTCGCGAGTGGGTTGGCGATATTCTGCCCCGCGATGTCTGGCGCACTGCCATGACACGGCTCGTACATGCCCTTGCCGTTTTCGTCCAAACTCGCCGATGGCAACATCCCAATCGAACCCGTCAACATCGACGCCTCATCCGACAAAATATCGCCGAACAAATTACCCGTCACAATCACATCAAACTGTTTCGGTGCTTTGACCAACTGCATCGCCGCGTTATCGACATACATATGCGACAGCGCAATATCAGGATATTCAGCCTGTTGTAGCTCAGTCACCACCTGCTTCCACAGCTCAGTCACTTCCAACACGTTGGCCTTATCGACTGAACAGACCTTGCTACCACGCAAACGTGCCATCTCAAATGCAACTTTAGCAATCCGCTTAATCTCGCTTTCGCGGTACACATCGGTGTTAAAGCCCTCTTTTTCACCGTTGTCTAAGGTACGAATGCCTCGCGGCTGACCAAAATAAATCCCACCCGTCAACTCACGCACAATCAAAATATCCAAGCCCGCCACGATTTCAGGCTTCAAACTCGACGCATCGGCCAACTGTGGATATAAAATTGCTGGACGCAAATTGGCAAACAAATTCAGCTCACTACGGATTTTGAGCAGCCCACGCTCAGGCCGAATCGACCGCTCAATCGTGTCCCACTTATAACCGCCGACCGCACCGAGCAAAATCGCATCCGCTGCCCGTGCAGTCGCCAGCGTTTCGTCCGCCAGCGGCACACCAAATGCATCAATCGAGCAACCACCGAGCAATCCATGCGACCATGACAGATCAAGGTTAAACTGCTGATTGACGGCGGCGAGCACCTGCTCAGCCGCACCCATGATCTCAGGGCCGATGCCATCACCTGCCAAGATTAAAATCTGTTTTGACATGCCACATTTTTCCAAGAAACAATAAGAAAACTAACCCATCTGACTGGGCAATTGCGCCTCAATAAACTCACCCAACCCTGTTTCAGGGTCAAATGGCCGACAAAAACGTCGAATCACGTGTGTATTTTCAATTAAATCCACACACAAGGGATCTGGAGCAGCCATCGATAACAAACTATCGACCTTGGGCTGCCGATCCCGAAACAAGTTCAACTGGTATTGACGACCTGACTTAAAATCATGAATCAAGGTGAACTGCTCAGCACGCTCCAAAGTGATCGGATAAAATTGCACCCGTAACTCATGCAAACCTGCCGCGACGGCCAGATAATACGGTGCATAGCGCATTTTAGACATGGACTCATAGCGCAACACTGTCGCACGATTCGCATCCTCAGTTGGTCGGCCTGTCTGTCGATCAATCAACTGAATATGATTCAGCGTCGTGAACTGACAACGATGCCCACCTGAGCAATGTACCGTTGCTAACGCTTGCTCATCTTGTTTCGGCCAAACACTCAACACCAGTGTGTGCGCACGCTCAGTGATCTCAAGATTTTTAACTTGTTTGATCTGTGTTGCACAACCTGTGAGCAATACCGTGCCGAGTATTCCCGCCAACCCAATCATGATCTGGCGCATCACACTCCTCCTTGTTAAGCCATGATCAGTGACCTTGGCAGATCACTGATCGGCAAAATTGCAACAAGCAGTATACGCGATATCGCCAGACTGTCATCAGCCTAGCAAACTGTTATACACCCATGGACGCGACACTTGGGTCTTGGCCTCAAAGGCTCGAATCGCATCTGCATCTTGCAAGGTCAGTCCAATATCATCTAATCCATTGAGCATACAATGTTTGCGGAAGGGATCAACTGCAAAACTAAACGTCTCACCATTTGGACGGATCACTTGCTGTGCTGCCAGATCAATCGTCAATTGATAGTTTGGCGTGGCAGCTTCCTCTTGAAACAACTGCTCCACCTGAGCTTCGGTCAACGTGACAGGCAGCACCCCGTTCTTAAAGCAGTTATTAAAGAAAATATCTGCAAAACTCGGT
>JAYXXU010000257.1:0-19723 GCA_036019135.1 Pseudomonadota bacterium
AGTGGAATGTCAATCAATAGCACTCGTGTATCAAGCAACGCTATGCACCGCAGATGAAAAATTGTTGGCATGGCACAGTTCTTTGATCAGACAAGACAGTAGACGATAAACATGCCCAACCCCCTGATCACCCTGAGCCTTGCACCATTTTTAATCTTACAAGGCCGCCATGTACGCCGCGTCACCCCACGTCTACCCGAACCTGACGGCGCACGCGCTGGCCAAGCGGGCAGTGGTCAACTGCTGCGACTGTTGATCATTGGGGATTCAGCCGCCGCAGGGGTTGGGGTCAGCCGACAACATGACGCGCTATCGGGGCAACTGGTTGCCCAACTGGCGCAGCATTATCAGGTCGATTGGCAACTGCACGCCACGACAGGGCATACCACTGCTCAAGTGCTGACCGCAATCGAGCAACTGCCAGATCAGCCATTTGATGTGATTGTCACCTCCACAGGCGTGAATGATGTCACCGCAGGCTTGCCAGCCAAACGCTGGCTACAGCACAAACAGCACCTGATTGAACGGCTGATGCAGAAGTTTCAGCCACAACTGATCGTATTAACTAGTGTGCCACCGATGCACTTGTTTCCTGCACTACCTCAGCCATTGCGTTGGTATCTGGGACAGCATGCCAAACAACTCAATGCGGCCTTGGCAACATGGCTGGCCGATCAGCCGCACTGTCAACAATTGACCTTAGATTTTCCGATAGCCGCTGAGTATATGGCCAGTGATGGCTTTCATCCTGCCGCGCCCGCCTATACGATCTGGGCTGAACAGGCAGCGCAGCGGATTTTGGCACAGCGGTCTATCTGAGTCTTGGCATAGTCAGCCATCGGTTGGGGTGACTGTAAAGGTATGTATGTTTAAGTACTTTGGGTATAGTTAAAGACTAGAATTCTGGTCAAATCTTGAATGCCGCACTCCAGAGTTGACTGTCGAGTCGCCGCACGCACGATCACAACAAGCCATCACAATGCGATAGGTGATCCCAATGCCAGAACAACAGCGTTTGAATCCTATATCTCTGCCGCCAGTGACCACCCTGCGAATGTTGAGCCTTGCGTTATGTTTGGCGATGCCATCTGCCAGTTTTGCCCTGAGTTTGCCGCAAGCACAACAACAATTAAATGCCCAATCTTGGCAGCTTAAGGCACAAGCGTTAGATGCAGAGGCATGGCAACAACAGGCCGCCGCCACACAATCCTTGGGCTTGCCCCGTGTTGATCTGACCGTTGCGGGTATTCGCTATGGCAAGCATATTGATATTGGCAAAGATCTGCCGATTCCCGTGCCATTGTCATTGGATATTGAGCGAGAAGGGATTCGCAGTCAGATCAATGTGATGTGGCCGCTGTCAACGGGCGGCAAAATCCAAGCCACCCAAGCCCAAGCACAGGCCAAAGTGGCAGAGGTCGAAAGCGATCAGGTCATGACACAAGCCAAGCTGAATAAAGCCTTGGTGGATCGTTATTTTGCGGTGCAATTGTCGCAGCGTGCGCTGACGGTCATGCAAAGTGCAGCAGCGACATTGGACGAGCATGTTTACAAGGCCAAGCGTTTTGAGCAAGAGGGCATGATCAGTCGGCTGTCACGCATTCAGGCTGAGGTTGCCCGTGATGAGATCAAGCGGGATTTGGTCGAAACACAAGCCAAGGATGCCGTGATCCGTGCAGGCTTGGCCAGTTTATTGAACGTGCCTGCATCTGATTTACCTTGTCTGACGCATCCTTTGCCGACACCGCAGCCGCTCAAGTCCGCCTTAACTGACTTGTTGGCGCAAGCCGAGCAGCATAACCCCGCCTTTGCCAAACTACAGGCCAAAGCTGAACAAGCCCATCAACAGCTCAAAATCGAGCAAAGTGCATTCAAGCCCGAAATCTTCGCGGTGGGCAGTTACGATCTGAATCGTCGCGCAACGCCGCTGACTGAGCCAGATTGGAGTGTTGGGATTGGTGCGAAATGGGCGCTGACCAGTGGTCTAGACCGTCGCCATCTGTTACGCGCAGCCACACTACGCCAACAGCAAGTCAGTGCGTTAACCGCACAAACCAGTGCTGATTTGCGCTTGGGCGTGGAGCAAGCCTATCGGCAAGCGCAGCAGTATCAACAGCAATACACCTTGCTAGATCGGGACTTGGTCTTAGCACACGAAAATGCCCGTCTACAACAGCGATCTTTTGAAGCAGGTCTAAGCACCTCATTAGATGCGACAGATGCCCGCTTGGGCGTGGCGCGTAGTGAGGTGCAGCGTTATCAGGCAGCCTATGCCTATGTTGAGGCATTAACCAGTTTGTATGAACTGACTGGCGCGTTGCATGAGCTTGAGCCACTGATGCAGCAACTAAAACTGTCAAACGATAGTGCGTGTCCAGCATCGCTCAGCCCATTCGCTCAATCGCCACTTGCGCAGTCTTAGGGAGCATACGCCGATGAAGCAGGTATTCGCCACGCAAAAAAAGACCATCGCTATTGCTTTTGCTGTGCTCTTGGCAATCATTTTATTCGCCGTGTTGTTGAGCAAAGGGTGTAGTCCGCACAGCCAAAAAACAGAGCGTTTGCATGGGACGGTAGAGGTGCAGGAGATCCGCGTTGCAGGCAAAATCGCGGGTCGAGTCGAGCAAGTCTTGGTGCGCCAAGGTGACCGAGTACAGCAGGGCGATGTGCTGTTTTCGATCAATAGCCCCGAAGTAGCTGCCAAACTGGCACAGGCCAAAGCCGTTGAGTCAGCCGCCACTGCAATGGAAGATCAAGCTGAGAAAGGCTTACGACCAGAAGAAATCGAAATGATTCGTTTGGATTGGCAGCAGGCTAAGATCCAACAGGAATTGGCAGAATCGACCTTTAAGCGGATGTCCTCTTTGCATGCCGAAGGACTGATCCCTACCCAGCAGTATGATGAAGTGCGTGCCAAAATGCAGGCCAGTCGTGAGCAAGCCCGTGCTGCCAAGACTCGCTTGGATTTGGCGCAACAAGGCGCACGTACTGAGGAGCAAAGAGCAGCACAAGCCCAACGTGAGCAGGCCAGTGCAGCGGTCGAAGAAGTCCAAACCGCCGAAAACGAAACCATCGTCTATGCCCCGATTCAGGCTGAAGTCGCACAGGTGTTGATTTCGGTTGGAGAGCTTGCCCCCGCAGGTTATCCCGTCGTGACCTTGGCTGATCCGAATGATCAGTGGGTGATGTTCAATGTGCGTGAAGATCGTTTGGCACAGTTTCAGATGGGCAAAGGCTTGATGGTGCAGATTCCCGCCTTGAATCAGCAGGTCGAGTTTCGAGTCAGTCGCATCAATGCACTGCCTGATTTTGCCACATGGCGGCAGAGCCGTGAAGGCGCAGGCTATGATTTGCGGACGTTCCAAGTGGAGGCCAAGCCGAATCAACCTGTTGCGGGTTTACGCGCAGGCATGACGGTGATTTATGACGTGCCGATAGAGGATTAAATTGCATGTCGGCGACTGAGCAAGGCATTGGAGCGACAGGTTTTTGGGCGGTCGTTCGGCGTGAGCTGCGCTATCTGGCCAGCCAGCGCGGTGATCGGCTGTTGGTGTTATGGTTGCCGCTGTTGCTGAGTGGTTTGGTGTGGTGGATTTTTTCGACGGGTGTGCCGCGTGATTTGCCTGTTGCGGTGGTCGATCAGGATCAATCCAGCCTGTCGCAGCGCTTTGTACAGTTGGTCGATGCCATGCCCAGTGTGGCGGTGTACGCTCAGCAGCCCGATGTGATGCAGGCCGATCAGGCGCTTAAGCGTCGTCAGGTCTATGCGGTGTTGGTGATTCCACATGGGTTTGCTGCACAGGTTGGACGCGGTCAGTCTGCGCCTGTCATTTTGAATCACAATGCCCAATATGCCAGTCACTCAGGTCAGATTAGCCGCGACATCCAGACGGCAGTGGTGGCGATGTCGAGTGTGATTGGCAGTGAGCGGCTGAGTCGCTCGCGTGGCGTGGATGCGGCCGTGATGGCCAGTACGGTGCGGCCAATCCAAGTGCATGCTGCACCGTTATATCGTGATGTACCCGATTATGAATTGTTTTTGGCGGCGACGTTGCTGCCTGCGTTACTGAATATTTTGATCATGATCGGTGCAGTGTCAGTGATCGGTCGTGAGCTACGCGATGCGACAGCGGGCGAGTGGTTGCAGACCGCAGGGGGTTCAGTGGCATGTGCGCTCGTGGCCAAGTTGTTGCCGTATTGTCTGCTATACAGCGTCTGGGCGCTGGTCTATGTCACATGGTTTCGGGTTTGGGGCGAGTCGCCGATTCAAACCGCCACTTGGATTGTGGTGCTCGGGGCGCTGTTATTGGTGACCGCATCCATGGCACTTGGGGTATTGATGATCGGCTTAACACTGAATCTGCGGATGGGGCTGAGCTTGACGGGGTTTTATACTGCGCCTGCTTTTGCCTATTCGGGGCAGGCGTTTCCATTGGTTGCTATGCCTGCATTCCCGCAGTTTTGGGCGTCTATTTTGCCGTTGACCCATTGGCTGGCGATTTATAACCAAGGTTGGTTGGCAGGCGCACCATTGCGGATATTGTCCACGCCACTATGGATTTTGGGGCTGATGACGGTATTGCCGTTGGTGTTGGGGTATCTGTTGATCAAACGTCGCGCTTTTAATCCTACAGCTTGGGGGGCGCGATGATGCAGGTCTGGCACAGCTATCGGCAGATTTGGCGCACGATTCGACAGGACAAGGGCGCGATTCTGCTACTGTTTGTCGCGAGTCTGATTTATTCAGTGTTTTACCCGTTGCCCTATCAGCGCGAGCAAGTCCAGCAAGTGCCGATTGCGGTGGTGGACTTGGATCAAAGCACCCAATCACGTCAGCTCACACAGCTATTGCGTGCTGTGCCTGAGCTGGATGTAGTGGGGGTGACGGCTGATCATGCACAGTTGCAAGAGGCGCTATGGCGCGGTGAGATCATGGGGGCAGTGATCGTGCCGCAAGGGTTTGGGCAGGCGTTATTGACGGGTCGGTCAGCGGATCTACAGGTGGCGAGTCATGCGGGTTATCTGTTGGCCAGTAGCAAGGTTATGGCGGCAGTAAGTCGTACCAGTATGACACTGGGGGTGGGCGTGACCAGCACCCGCTTGTTGTCGCGAGGCGTGTCGATGCAACAAGTAGAAGCCAGTCTCCAGCCGATTCAGTTGCAGAGCCGTGCGTATTACAACTCACATGAAGGATACGGCCACTATATTGTGCCAGCAGTGATGGTGCTGATTATTCAGCAGACGTTGCTGATGGGAGTGACCTTGATTCTGGGGCGTTTGGCCGAAACGCAGCAAGTGCCTCTGGGACGGCAGCAGTATGTCGGCATGTGGTTGGCATTTAGTACGATTGGTTTTTTAAACTGCCTGTATTTTTTTGAGGTGTCACTGCGAATGCAGGGCTATGCCACTGCACAGCATACGTCAGTGCTGTTGGCTTTTTCAGGGTTATTTGCATTGTGTGTGGCGGCGTTTTCATTGATGTTGGCGCGGCTGTTTGTACAGCGTGAACGGGGCTTGCAACTGTTGTTGGTACTGGCCATTCCATTATTTTTTATCTCAGGCTATCCATGGCCTGTCGAAGCGTTACCTGTACCATTACAATATCTGCGCTGGATGCTGCCGAGTACTGCTGGCATTGAGGGGTTTGTGGCAATCAATCAGATGGGAGCGAGTTGGGCGCAGATTCAACCACAACTGTGGGCATTGAGTGTGATCACGAGTGGCTCAGTGATCATTGGCGGGTACTTATATCGAAGACGCCCCACAGATTCAACGTCCCATTCATCTGTCAAATAATCTACTAAGCTGCCGAATTGTCATCTGATTCTGTTACGATCAAGCCTAGTTAAAATTGTTGGATGAGCGTGAGACATGCTACTACAGGGTAAGCGTTTTTTAATCGCAGGGGTCGCGAGCAAACTATCTATTGCATATGGCATTGCTGCCGCGTTGCACCGAGAAGGTGCTGAACTCGCATTTACCTATCCGAATGACAAGCTCAAAAAACGTGTTGATGACTTTGCTGCACAGTTCGGCTCTGCGCTGGTGTTTGCCTGTGATGTGGCCGATGATGCCCAGATTGAACAGGTCTTTATCGATCTGGCACAGCATTGGGATGGTTTAGATGGTGTCGTGCATTCGATTGGTTTTGCGCCTGCCGATCAGTTGGATGGTGATTTTACCCAAGTGACCAGCCGTGAGGGCTTTCGGATTGCGCATGACATTAGCGCATATAGTTTTATTGCGATGGCGCGTGCTGCACGGCCACTGTTACAAGCCCGCCAAGGCTGTTTGTTAACGCTGACCTATCAAGGCAGTGAGCGGGTATTACCGAATTACAATGTCATGGGCTTGGCCAAAGCCAGTCTTGAAGCAAGTGTGCGCTATCTGGCCACAAGCATGGGCGGTGAGGGGATTCGCGTCAATGCCATTTCGGCAGGACCAATTCGGACACTGGCGGCCAGCGGGATCAAAAGTTTCCGTCGGATGCTGGATGTGAACGCACAGATCGCGCCACTCCAACGCAATGTCAGTATCGAAGAAGTCGGCAACGCTGCACTGTTTTTATGTTCGCCTTGGGCATCGGGCATTACGGGCGAAATTCTGTACGTTGATGGGGGCTTTAATACCGTAGCGATGAGTGAGCGGTTATTGCAAGAGTCCTAAGAGTCCAAGCTTTTATAAAAGTTTCGATGCAAGGTTTGGCACTGGAGCGTGCGATATGGAATTTACGTTTGAAGTCTGGCATTGGTTTGTGCTTGGGATGCTGTTAATTGCTTTGGAGATGTTTATTCCAACGTTTACTGCATTGTGGTTCGGTGTTGCCGCACTGGTGGTTGGGATCTTGTTATGGTTCATGCCCGAATGGTCACCTGCTGCACAGATGTTGACATGGGGGATTCTCTCCATCGTATCTGCGCTGCTGTGGTTTAAGTATCTCAAGCCACTCTCTATAGATCGTACCAAAGCGGGTTTATCACGCGAGGCCGTATTGGGACAGGTGGGATTTATTACCGTTGTGCCACAGCAATCCCAAGTGGGCACAGTACGTTTTTCACTGCCTGTTTTAGGCGCAGATGAGTGGCTATGTCGCTCCGAAGAGCCATTAGAGTTGGGTGAGCGTGTGCGGGTGATTGAAATTTTAGGGAATGAACTTGTGGTCAAAAAACACTCGACCTAAGCCAGTAGGCCAGTGGTCGATCACACTGAAACCATAACAGGAGTATGTCATGTCATCTGCATTTTTTGTGATGTTGGTGTTTGTTGGATTTGTTGCTATTACCATTGCTAAAGGGGTACGCATCGTACCGCAAGGCTATAAATGGATTGTGCAGCGTTTGTGTAAATATCACCAAACCCTGCAACCAGGTTTGAATTTCGTGATTCCATATGTAGACGAAGTGGCACATAAAGTCACGACCAAAGATATCGTGATGGATGTGCCATCACAAGAAGTGATCACCCGTGATAATGCGGTGATCATTGTCAATGCGGTGGCTTATATTAATGTGATTGCCCCCGAAAAGGCTGTATACGGGATCGAAAACTATTCATGGGCGATTCAGAATCTGGTACAAACGACTTTACGCTCGATTGTCGGTGAAATGGATCTGGATGATGCATTGTCATCGCGTGATCACATCAAAGCCAAACTGAAGGCAGCAATTTCTGAGGATATTTCGGATTGGGGGATTACCCTAAAAAACGTCGAGATCCAAGACATCAAACCCTCACCAACCATGCAGCATGCCATGGAAGAGCAGGCGGCGGCTGAACGTCAGCGACGTGCCACTGTGACCCGTGCCGATGGTGAAAAACAAGCAGCGATTCTCGAAGCCGACGGTCGTCTAGAGGCCTCACGGCGTGACGCAGAGGCACAAGTGGTCTTGGCTCGCGCCAGTAAAGAAGCAATTACCATGGTGACGGAAGCAGTTGGGGATCAAGAAACCCCTGTTACCTATCTATTGGGTGAGCAGTACATCAAGGCGATGCAAGAGCTGGCCAAGTCTAACAACAGCAAAACCGTGGTGCTCCCTGCCGACTTACTGCATACCGTACGTGGCTTGATGGGCAAATAAGTTAACATTGATTGTCTCAATGCAAAAAGGCCGCCAGTATTTGGCGGCTTTTTGATATGTGATGTGAGTCAAGGTCAAGTTTTGGATCGACGACTCAATTGCCACAGTCCAAGTAAACCCAAAAACACAAAAGACAATGGTGTAAGTGATCCACCACTGCTAGATGAAGTGCGTGTTATCGTAGCTGATGTTCCACCATTACTGACAAAGGCTGGTAGGCTGTTTGGATTTTCGGTATTTGAAATGACAGGATCTTGGCTGGTGGGAACACCTGCCATGCGATTTTGAATCCACTGATCATAGCGCGCCACACGGGTATAGGCACCAGGGAAGTTTGGCTGTGCGCAGCCTGTGCCCCAACTGGTGATCCCAGCCAGTAGTGTGCGGCGCTGACGGGGATCAACCACGGTTAAGCCTCCGCCACTGTCGCCTTGACAAGTATCTGATGCAAAGCGCGGTGCGGCTGCACAAATCATATTGGCGGTGATATTAAATGAAAAGTGTTCTGAAGGACGTGCCAGACAGTTGACGATATTCAGGGTCGTCCAGCGTAGTGCTGTCGGTGAGAGTTGCTCAGTGCTGAGGTTTTCACAGCGTTCGGGCGAGGTAGTACAGTCCTCGACTTGTCCCCAGCCATTGACTCGTACAGCCGTACCAGTGGCCAATAGATTGGTTTCGTTGTTGCTGGAGAGCCAATCAATCGCCAGACAGCGTGTGCCACAGGCTGCAAAATCAATTGGCTGTCGTAGCCGTAGCAGCGCAATATCATGGTTCAAGGCAGCGCTATTGCCGAGTTGCTCAAACTGCGGGTGAATGATGATCTGATCTACCGCAATAATTTGTGCCTGTTCCTGATCGGCACGCAGATCAGTGACCCCTGCCGCAATAAACAATGGTTTGGTGGGTAGTCGTATATTGTCGACACAATGTGCTGCAGTGATGACCCATTCTGCATCAATGATCGTACCTGCACAAAACTGCCCAAGATACAGATCGCTGGTGGATTGGCTGAGTGCAACTTGCCAAGGAAACTGTCCAATATCAGCCGTGTTGCCGTTGACGATTTTGGGCTGTGGTTGTGCGATTGTATCAGAGCGAGGCTGCGCAGAGAGCATACTTGATGTGACTGCACACAGGGTGAGCAACAAAGTCTGTTGCACCCAGTTGGATCGCAGGTTTCTGGGTGCAAAAAGTCGGGATCTAAACATGGGGATTCGGCCTAATTCAGGCTGGAGATAACGCTTAGCCTAGCAGAAAAAAATGGTCTAGCAGGGCAAAACTTTAGGTGATCTAGTGAGAAGATATTGACCCATCAAGGCGAGCGTGATGAGTCAATATCTTCAATGATTTATCTAGTCACGCGCTAAGGCTGCAACGGGATCTAATCGTGCCGCATTACGGGCAGGTAAGAATCCAAACAAAACCCCGATGAGTGTTGAGCAGACAAATGCAGCAACAATCGATGTCGTCGAATAAATCATCTGAAATGAACCACCTGTTAACTGTGCAAAAAGCTGTCCAATCAACAGCGATAGCCCAATGCCCAATAGCCCACCAATCAGACAGACCAGTATTGCCTCTATCAGGAACTGCTGCAAAATATCGCCTTGTCGCGCTCCAACCGCCATCCGCACGCCGATTTCTTGAGTACGCTCGGTTACTGAGACCAGCATGATATTCATGACCCCAATACCACCAACAATCAGCGAAATCACCGCAATTGCAGATACCAATAGGGTCATCGTGCCTGTGGTTTTTTCGATGGTTTGTCGAATTGCATCACTATTTTGGGTAAAAATATCTTGCGTGCCATGGCGTGCAGTAATCAACTCGGTAATCGCTGTCTCGGCGGCCTCACTTGGGGCTTGATCATCCAAGCGAACCTCGATACTGCGCAAATGGTTTTGGCCTAAAATTCGACTGAGTACAGTGGTATAGGGCAAATACACATTCAGGCTGTCGCTGCTACCAAAGGCGCTTTGTTCAGGTTCAAGCACGCCAATAATACGACTGGGAATGTTACCAACGACCAAGACCTGACCAATGGGATTGATTTCCTCAAACAATTGTTTGCGGGTGTTGTCATCAATCACTACATCTTGGCCTTGTTGGCGTACCCCAGTCTGATCAAACAGTTGGCCTTGGGCAAGTGTCAAGCCCCGCACCCGAAAAAAATCCGCGCCCACACCATTGATCGTGGCATTGGCTTCGAGATTGCGATAACGCAACATGCCAGAGCTATTGACGGTTGGGCTGACGCTATCCACGTAAGGCTGTTGGGCGATGGCTTCGGCATCGTCAGGTCGCAAGGTCTGAACCCGTCCACCTCGAGTATCACCAAAGCCACGACCCGAAAAAACCGTAATGGTATTGGTGCCAAGCCCACTAATATCATTCAGAATTTGTTGTCGAGAGCCATTGCCGAGCGCTACCACCGAAACCACCGACGCAATTCCGATGATGATCCCCAACATGGTCAAAAATGTTCTTAAACGATGTGATGCCATCGCCAAAATCGCCATGCGAAAGGCTTCGCCCAGTCGATCCAGCATGGCTCGAATTGCTGAGGATTTGGCTTTGCTGGGTTCGGCAGTTTTTTCAGGTGGTGTGCTGTCAAGCTCAGGGGGAGTATTGGGACGGTCGCTGATCACCTCACCGTCACTCAGCTCGATGATTCGACTGGCGTTCTGGGCAACCTGCGGATCATGGGTTACCAAAATCACGGTATGACCTTCATTGTGCAACTCGCGCAGGATATTCATGACCTCAATGCCGCTGTGCTTGTCCAATGCACCCGTCGGTTCGTCGGCCAGAATGACCTCGCCACCATTGATCAGTGCCCGTGCAATACTGACTCGCTGCTGCTGTCCACCAGAGAGCTGGCCAGGTCGATTGACCAATCGTTCGCCCAGACCCAAGCGGCGGAGCAATTGTTCCGCGCGTGCTTGGCGTTGTAGTGGTGGTACACCTGCGTAGATGGCAGGGACTTCGACATTGCCCACCGCAGACAGATCACCGAGCAAATGATAACGCTGAAAAATAAAGCCAAAATACTCACGGCGCAATTGTGCCAATTGATCTGGCTCAAGTTGCGCTGTGGCCTGACCAGCGACCTGATACGTACCGCGGGTGGGACGATCCAAACAGCCAAGAATATTCATCAGGGTTGATTTGCCCGAGCCTGATTGACCAATGATGGCCACCAACTCGCCTGCATGAATGTCGAGGTTGATGTCTTTGAGAACCTGAACCACGCCGTCGCCCGCAGGAAATTCACGCACGAGATTGCGAACTTTTAATAGTGCCTGCTGATCAGTCACCATATGATTGGAGGATTGGGTCATGGTTAGAAGCCCATTCCGCGACGACCACCGCGCGACTGTGATTGAATGCCTGATGCTCCGCCAAGAATGACTTTTTCGCCTTCTTGCACCCCAGACAGAATTTGCGCATCGACGCGGTTATTCAGGCCAACTTTGACTTCACGCTCAACGGGTTGACCATCCGCGCCAAGGACACGAACCTTCGAGATGCCCCCTTTACCTTTGGACAGTGCTGCCGCAGGGACGGTGAGCGCATTCTTGGCTTCATCCAGCACGATATAGACTTGTGCAGTCATATCAATCCGTAGCTCGCCATCAGGGTTGGGGACGTCGAATAAGCCATTGTAATAAATTGCAGTATTGGTTGAGGTGGTGCTAGCATTTTCGGTGCGAATTGACTCAGGTGCAGGCTCAATCGAGCGTAAGGTTGCATAGTAACGTTTATCAGGATCACCCAAAATCGTAAAGTATACCGTTTGACCTGCTTTCACCCGTACCACATCGGCTTCGCTGATTTGGGCTTTAACGGTCAATGTTTGTAAGTCCGCGACCCGAATAATCGTGGGTGCAGATTGGTTGGCGTTTACGGTTTGGCCTTCCTCGGTCACAATTGCGACTACCGTACCTGCCATCGGTGCGGTGACGCGGCTATAACCCACATTTAGTTTGGCCGTATCAACACTAAGTTGCGCTTGACGCAATTGAGCATCCAGTGCGGTAATCTCGGCTTGGGCGGTCTTAAAGGCGGCCTCAGCCGCTTCATATTCCGCTTGTGATGTGGCTTGGTCTGCCAGCAATGCTTTTTGACGTGCCAGAGATTGGCGATTTTGTTCCAGTTGTGCTTGTCGAACCAAGCGCTGGGCTTGTTGGTTGGCGAGGGCTGCCTGAGCATTCTGCAAGGCGTTTTGTTGGGTTAAATTATCAATCTGAGCAACCAGTTGACCACGGCTGACCTCGTCGCCTAGCTCAACAAACACTCGCTCGACGCGGCCTGAGGCTTGCGCACCGACACTGACCAAGCGGCGGGCTTCGAGTTTTCCAGAGGCAAGAACGGTATTTTCGAGATCCATACGCGTGACGGGTGCAGTCAAATGCTCGGTGGGTTTTTCGGCAGGCTTGAGCCACCACCAAGCGGCTGTGGCCAGTGCAACCAAAATGATCAGGATCATGCCGTATCGCATACGTCTAGCGCGTGGTAAAGCCATGCGTGATATTCCACGTGGAAGCAAACAAGCGCTAAGTATCTGATAAAAATGAATCGCAAACGTGAAGAGTTCGCGTTAAGGCTGTTGGGGTTTTGTGAACGTGTATTGATCGGTCAAACGCAACCGCATGTTTGGCTACGGCTGCGTTAATCGTTACATGGATCAACGTCCCAGATACACCAAGCCACCGTTGAGTGTGATGGTGGGATTTAGCATGCCGTCGCTGCCCACTTGGCTGAGTGTGGTGTTGTTAAATTTGACTCCAAATCCATTTGGGTCGACTTGAGCGCCCTGACAAGCGGTTTTTTGGCATTCGTAGTTTACATACACAAGGCGCGTGATAGAGGAGGAGGGGTCCAGACCGAAATAATTAAATTTAACCGACTGAACTTTATCCCCGTGTATGTGCGCAGAGAGGTTGTCTGCTGTCAAAATGATGTCTTGATGGTTGATCACACTAACGTTAAGACGGTTGGGTATGAGGGGCGTGGTGTTGCGGCTCTCTTTAAACCAAGGGCTGATGTTTAGGGTTTGGGTGGATTTCACGAGGGTAATTTGGAGCTACCCAGCGTATTAACCAATTGATAGGCTGGATAGTCGCCATCATCTGGTGTGTTGCGCGGTTGTGTTTTTTGTGCGGCTTGGTCATTAATCTTGATCGAGAGATTGCCTGACAATTCGTTGCTGCTGGGTGTTTTAATTCGGTTGGTTGTGGGAGTGGTACTCGAGTCGCTGCCGCCACAGGCGGTGAGGGTCAGGCTGAGTGCGATCAGTGTAACTGGATAAATAGCGTGCATATGAACTGTCTATGGTATTCATGATTTGCGCATCATAAGTTGATGTCATGGGAGTGGCAATCAAAGAAGGGGGAAGCTGAGAAAAAATGTACCCGCCTAGAGTAGCTGTTGAGGGAATTGTTTAGAAAAATTAACAAAAAGGCATGTGCAAAAAATAATCTGCTCGTTATCATATATCGGGATATCCTTACCAAATTTGAGATGAATTGAGCGAGCTCAATGCCTATAGATCAAGCTAAATGTGCTTTAGACGCATTAAGAGAGCGGATATGTTGAACATTGTCACCACTCCACATCCATATCATTAGGGAGTTTTATTGTTGATGAATGCTTGAATATTTAATCCAAAACAACAGTTCCTATCATTATCTGAGTGTGCAGAATCACTGAGATTCTTTACCAAACAAGCCTGATTCATTGAGATGAGTCATTAAGCACAGGAAAAAACATGAAAAAATGCCCCTTCCAGTTGACCTATGCTGTATGCCCGAATGGCGATGATAAGCAACATGCCGCAGATAAAGCGCGGCAGAGAATTAGTGCAATTGAGGATTGGAGGGTAGTGGTCAATCTTGAGGCAACATTGGTGGGGAGTCTAGAGATTGCGAGCATGACGAGCCAAGAAAAAAGACACGAAGCCGAGAGTTACGTATATCGTAAAATCAAAGATGCATTACAGGAGTCTGAACTTTTTTATGATGTGAGGGTTTGGGCAAGCTTGATGGTTGACGGATTAGGTGAGCCGATTCAAATCAATCTCTAAATATCAGATGTTCATTGAAAAAGGGAAACGGCCTGAGCCATTTCCCTTCTTTGGACTGCACGTTGGCTGCGATTAAACGAATAGCTCGCCTTTAGCCGCTTTGTCTTTTAGCAATTGCGGTGCCGCAAAGCGTTCACCGTATTGGGCTTCAAGCTCAGCAGCGCGCGCAATCGCTTTGTCCAGACCGTACTGATTCAGATACTGAATCGCACCACCTGTCCACGGCGCAAAGCCAATCCCGAAGATTGAGCCGATGTTGGCATCTTGCACCGATTCCAACACGCCTTCTTGCATACAGCGCACGGTATCTAGGGCTTGCACAAACAAAATCCGTTCGATCAGCTCTTGCTCAGCGATCTGTACTTCTGGTTTGTGCCAGACGCTCAAACCTGACCATAGGTGCTTTTTGCCGCCATCGGTTGGGTACTCATAGAAGCCTGCACCCGCAGCTTTACCCTTACGGCCAAATTCGTGGATCATTTTTTTGACCACGCCTTCGACTGGGGTTTCTGGCAATGTTTGACCTTCAGCTTCGAGGTCTTTGCGGGTCTGTGCGCCGATGTGTTCGGTCAAAGTCAGGCTGACTTCGTCTTGAATCGCCAGAGGCCCAACTGGCATACCCGCTTTGAGCGCCGCCATTTCGATGCGGGCAGGGTGAACACCCTCAGCCAACATGCGCATGCCTTCTTGAATAAATGTACCGAATACACGGCTGGTAAAGAAACCACGGCTGTCATTGACCACAATCGGGGTTTTACCGATCTGGAGTACATAATCAAAGGCGCGTGCTAATGTTTCGGCACTGGTGTTTTTGCCTTTGATGATTTCGACCAGTTGCATTTTATCGACTGGACTAAAGAAGTGCAGACCGATGTAGTTTGCAGCGTTTTTGCTGGCTTCAGACAGACCGGTAATCGGTAATGTTGAGGTGTTAGAGGCCATGATGCCACCGTCAACCAATTGCGCTTCGGCATCTTTGGTGACCTGAGCCTTGAGCTCACGGTTTTCAAACACCGCTTCGATGATCAGATCACAGCCTGCCAAGTCTGCATAGTCGGCAGTTGCGGTAATGCTACCTAAAATCGCATCACGCTTGTCGGTGGTCATTTGACCGCGTGAGACACGCTTGTCGAGCAGTTTCTGGCTGTAAGCTTTGCCCTTTTCAGCGGCCTCGACCGAGATATCTTTCAGGACGACTTGCACGCCCTTGATCGCGGTGGCGTAGGCAATACCGCTGCCCATCATGCCTGCGCCGAGTACGCCGACTTTGGTCGCTTGCCATTCTGGCACACCATTTGGACGGCTGTGACCTGCTTTAATCGCATTCAATTGGAACCAGAACGTGCCAATCATGTTTTTAGCGACTTGGCCGGTGGCAAGATCAGTAAAATAGCGTGATTCGATGCGCAGTGCGGTATCGACATCAACTTGCGCGCCTTCAGCAGCAGCGGACATAATCGCTTCAGGGGCAGGGTAGCAGCCTTTGGTTTTATCACGCAGCATGGCTGGTGCAATTGCTAGCACTTGGGCGACTGCTGGGGTGCGTGGGTCACCACCAGGGATTTTATAGCCTTTGATATCAAACGGTTGTTGTGATTTTGGATTGGCTTTAATCCATTCACGCGCTTTGCTAATCACTTCTTCCATGCTGTCGGCGGTGTCATGTACCAAGCCTAAGCTAACGGCCTTTTTAACATCAAACTGCTTACCTTCCATCAGGAATGGGAAAGCGTTTTGTAGGCCAAGCAGCCGCACCATACGCACGATACCACCACCACCAGGGAGCAGGCCGAGCGTGACTTCGGGCAGGCCAAATTTGGTCTTTGGATCGTTCAGCGCGATACGGCGGTGGGTCGCTAGGGCGATTTCCCAGCCACCGCCGAGTGCGGTGCCGTTTAATGCAGCAACCACTGGTTTGCCCAGTGTTTCGATGGTGCGCATGTCGGCTTTTAAGCCTTCAATCATCTGGAAAAATGCAGTGGTTTCGCTGCGCGGTGCTTGGATCAGCTCGTCTAAGTCACCACCCGCAAAAAAGGTTTTTTTGGCGGAAGTGATGATCACACCCGCTAGGTCGCTTTCAGCTTTGAGTTGTGCTGCAACTTCAGACAAGCTGCTGCGGAACTCGGCGTTCATGGTATTGGCAGATTGGCCTGTTGAGTCCAGCGTCAAGGTGACGATGTTGTCTTGGTCTTTTTGGTATTGGATTGCGCTCATGTTGATTCCCCTTACACTCGCTCAATGATGGTTGCAATGCCCATGCCACCGCCGACACACAAGGTGGCGAGGCCGCGTTTTTTGCCAGTCCGCTCAAGCTCATCCAGCAGCGTGCCGATGATCATTGCGCCAGTTGCGCCCAGTGGGTGACCCATTGCAATTGCGCCGCCGTTAACGTTGACTTTTTCGGTTGGGACTTTTAGTTCAGTGATAAAGCGCATTACCACCGCAGCAAATGCTTCGTTGACTTCGAACAGGTCGATATCGTCGATAGTCAGGCCAGCTTTTTCCAGTGCTTTACGCGCGGCTGGTGCAGGGCCTGTCAGCATAATGGTTGGATCAGTACCAACCAGTGCAGTCGAAACGATCTTGGCACGTGGGGTCAGACCGAGTTCTTGACCGATTTTTTCTGAGCCGATCAAGACCAATGCTGCACCATCGACGATGCCTGAGGAGTTACCCGCGTGATGCACGTGGTTAATTTTTTCAGCCTCTGGGTACTTTTGCAGTGCGACTGCATCAAAACCCATGTTGCCCATCATTTCAAAGCTTGGGGCAAGACCTGCAAGTTTTTCGGCAGTTGTGCCTGCACGGATAAACTCGTCTTTATCCAATACAGTCACACCAGCACGGTCTTTGACTGGAATAATTGACTTGTCAAAACGGCCTTCGGCTTGTGCAGTCGCGGCCTTGGCTTGCGAATTGGCGGCAAACTCATCGACATCGGTACGGCTGTAACCGTCCAAGGTCGCGATCAGGTCAGCACCAACGCCTTGCGGGACGAAACCTGCCTTGAGGTTGGTTTCAGGGTCAAGTGCCCAAGGACCACCATCCGAACCCATTGCGATACGTGACATCGATTCGACACCACCCGCGACAATCAGGTCTTCCCAGCCCGAACGAACTTTCATGGCGGCAAGGTTGACGGCTTCGAGGCCAGAAGCACAAAAACGATTAATCTGTACACCAGAGACGTTATCGCTCCAGCCTGCTGCAATCGCAGCAGTCTTGGCAATATCGCCACCTTGGTCAGCAATTGGGGTTACACACCCTAAGACTAGATCTTCAACTTTGCTGGTGTCGAGGTTGTTACGTGCTTCGAGAGCATGCATCAGTGTGGTGAGCAGTGTAATCGGCTTAACTTCATGTAGGCTGCCGTCTTTTTTACCTTTGCCACGCGGTGTGCGTACGGCGTCGAAGATATAGGCTTCGGTCATGGCGGGGATTCCTTGTTGTGTCCGAGGATGGCATTGAGTGTAACGGCTCGGTCTGAGAGGGCAATGACGGGAACAACCAACTCAGGTGGCGGGAAGTGACAGGCCAATGATAGAGCACCCCCTATTTTTTCTATATTATGGCTCTGTACTCGGTGTCGAGGTATGTTATGTTGGGCTGAGCAGTTCAAAAAACAGCTATGATTATGCAGTGTATTCATCAGGATGATCGACGAGAGGTGTGGTTTGCCGCGATGGATGCGGCGGATGATTTTTATTCGCCATTTGATGAGCGTCCCTATGTGCTATTGCTGATCAATCACGATTCAGGGTTGTCTGACGCAGATCGACTGCGTTGGAGTACCGAAATTGTCTCCTCAAACTGTCGTTATGCGATCTGTGCAGGGATTGATGGCTCGATTTGGGATGATACGCTGGATTGGGCATTTGTGGACACGCATATCGAAACCACAGATGAGATGTTACTCACCACATGGCATGATGAAGAGCCATTTGAGGACGTGTTGCGATTTAGCTTTGATCAGGCACGCTTTGGTGCGTACCCACTCAATCATTACTTGGTATTGTGTCTTGGTAGCCATCCGAGGCAAATCACACAAGTCGTGGCTGATTTGACACAGTATTTACAACGTTAAAAGTCCTCTAAAAAGTTGTAAAATTAGCAAAATTGCCGCGCCCCACCAGCTCCAGACGTTGTTGGTTTAGATGGATCAACAAGGGGGGATTGTACATGGTTCTGAAAAATATGGATTAATTCGTGCAGGTAGACTGCCTCTTTGGCAGCAATGCCATGCCGAGTGAGTAGCGTATGTACAGGAAGATTTTCGACCAAATAATGTGTGCCAGAGTGAGTCAGTTGGGCTGAAGCGAGGTCATGCCACGTCAGGACTTGTAAGTCGAAGCCGATTGGCAGATTGGCCAATTGCTGAAAAATATGGTTGATCTGTTTTGCTGGGCCTTCGATGCACTGAAAAAAACAGCCTTGTCCATATAAAGACACTTGCATGAATGATGTCGTAGACCAGCGTAATGCTTGAGCAATGGTGTCAGCAGCAGATTGTGCACGGCAAACATAAGCGAGTTGTACGAGATTTCCCATTTTCTTGTCCCAGTCAGGTTGATTTAAGCCTTAAATATGGCTGATTTTTGATCACATTACAGGATAGACATGTATTAGACAATATTGCTTTTCAACTTTCAGATGAAAT
The DNA here is from genome assembly GCA_036019135.1 of Pseudomonadota bacterium. Taxonomy (GTDB): domain Bacteria; phylum Pseudomonadota; class Gammaproteobacteria; order Pseudomonadales; family Moraxellaceae; genus JAYXXU01. The sequence continues at coordinate 18,824 of JAYXXU010000257.1, forward strand.
GATTGTAAATCAACCTGCTGATAAAGCTTGAGTATTATTTTTTGCTGTCAACATCAAAAAGCGCAGCCTAGGCCGCGCTTTTTGGGTATGCAAACATGTTTACAGACGTGAGATTCGCTGATCTTGTTTCATGGTTTCGAGGTAACCGCGAATACGAGTCACATAGTGAACGACCTGACGGTACTGACCACGACGGGCAGAGTTTTCGGACAAATATCGATACACATTCGCCCAGCGATTAGCATCATGTCCGCTCTGTTGTACGCGGCGCCGGACACCATCGACTGCGCCAGGCCCCATGTTGTAGGCAGCGAGCGCAAACCATAGGCGATCAGGTTGTGGAATATGTGCGTAATGTTTCTGTAACTGACCAAAATACTTTGCCCCACCTTGAATGCTTTGTGCTGGATCTTCACGGTTTTGCACGCCTAGGCCGCGTGCAGTCGCTTGAGTCAACATCATGATGCCGCGTACACCTGTCGGTGATACGGCATCTGCTTTTAGGTGAGACTCTTGATAACCCATCGCTGCTAACAAATGCCAGTCAATTTGGTGTTGCTTGGCATTGGACTGAAACGATGACATATAACGTGGCAAACGAGTACTCAGTGCTTTATCAAAGGCGACACGTTCAACGTGATCACGCATCATGTTTTGATCATAAAACGCCGCTAGACGACGAGTGATACCCAATTGGCGCTCTTGGCAAATAAAGCCATTGGCACTCGACATGAGGGGATCTTTATCCGATTTGAATGACCAATTTAATTCGGTATTTAAGCCATAGCGGCTGAGCATCTTGGGTTCACCGCAGGTCAAATTAAGCTTGGCTAATTGGTACTGTTGCAGTTGTTGCTGCGGTGCGGTGGTCATCGCAAAGTCGGCTTTACCATCTTCTAC
>JAYXXU010000258.1:0-13739 GCA_036019135.1 Pseudomonadota bacterium
TTTCGCTTGCCGAGCTCTAGTAGGCATTGGCCACCAATGTTGTTTTAGCTTTCTGGCGACCTCGGGAGTTGCCATCGATACATCATACTGATTGAGCAAGCATTCCAAATCACTACTCACCGCAGCATTCAGATACGACCCATGCGTATCAACTGTAAAGCCCATGTACCGACTTTTATCCAGATAAGGGGCTATGGGCGCTTGATCGATATATAAAACATTGACAGGAGATAAACTGTGCAACCAGTGCTGATAAGCATAGCCATATGCGGCAGTCCATACCATCAAATCAGCAGTTGCCAAGGATGCCTGAATTTCCAGCATCAATGAGTTATTAATCTCATCTGGATGGGTAGGCAGGAATCGAAGCTGGCGATCTTGAAATAAGCCTATCAGATGGCGATGCTCGCCTTCCATATCAAAACCAATCATCCACGTTAGCTTTTTAGCAGGCTCTACATGCTCTGGCAAAAACGAGTCTCTTTTGTGTTCCAGTTCTCGCAATTTGACGAGTTGATCGACGGCCTCTTCGGCTGTAATTTCTTTTTTATAAATCGGATCAAAATAACGCAAATACAGCAAATATGCACCCGCAAAAACCTCCTCAACACTCAATTGACGATTGCGACGTACATTCGGTTGGCGGTCATCCGTTAAACCCCAACCACTATAAAATGGGCAGCCTAGTGTAGTTACCGAAATCCCGCGCTGCAATGCTTCAAAACCCGCCTGTGAGGTGATCGTATACACATGATCAATGGTCTCAAAGGACTGTGACAATGGAATATCTTGATCCAGTACCTGACAAATATGACGAACATCATTCGGATTCGATTGCATCGGGCGTTTGCCATGCAGTACGTCAGGATGCGGCTTATAAATAATCTGGCTATCTGGGTTCTCAAGATAGGCCATCATCACCAAGTCATTGTTGGTATATCGACGATCACATCCATACTCAATAGATGCATCATCCTCAACCTGACCAATCACCAAAATCCGACGACTTTCCTTCTTACCATACACTTCGTGAATATCAACGGGGCAACTCTGGTTGTACTTGCTAATCCCCGTCTCAATCAGGCGATGCATCAATTTGCGTGATCGCTCAAGCAAATCAGGATCTCCCGCAAAATCATAGCTCGATAACAAAACCTCAAGATCTGACGCTTCACGCGCGTTAAAGTATGGTGTGCGACTATCAATACTTAATGAAAAAGGCGGTGCTTTTGTCGCTCCCAATTGTACAGAACGTATAAAACCATCTTCAACATAACGCAACGGAATATGATTTTGCTCTACAAAACGCATCAAAAACTTAGGCGACTTAAAGCCCCAGATCATGATCTCAGCTTCATGACTCGACAATATCCGCTTTTCCCACTGAGACTTAAAATCTTCTGGCGTAATATTCTTATCAAGAAATATCATCTCTCGATCAGAAAACCATGCCGTCATGAATTGCTTCCACGGGCTAAAACCAAATAAATAGGTCTTGGGTCGACTCAGATTATCACCAGCTGCTGAGGCGGTTTCATCTGCGACTCTGCTTATTGAAGCCAGACTAGCAAATACCTCAGGGATTTTTTGCTCATATTGTAGAGCTGACGCATACAATACTGGAAAGCGCTTCTTAGCCATGTCTCGAATAAAAAGACTCGGATCACTGGCCAACTTGCTCAATTTACTCAACGCCTACTACTCCATGAACCATTAGCAAATGCCATTTAAACTTCAATCACAGATCCAAAATCGTCTTCGTGGCAATCGCTATCTGGAACAGAATTGCAGTTAAGCCACGCGCCACCTCAACTCGCTTTGTCTGCACTTTGGGCAAGACCATAATCTCATCGCCTTGTCGAATCTCAATTGAGGGTTTGACCAACTCGGCTTCACCATTTTGACGAATCACAACAATGCGTGACTTATTCGAGCTTTGAGTATATCCACCGACTTGGGCAATATAGTCATTTGCCCGCATGCCTTGTTTCCACGTCAATGCATTTGGGAAGGTTACCTCACCATGCACCATGATCACAGAGGTTTGCTCTGGGATTTTCAGCACATCACCATTCTCTAGAATGACATTGTCCCACTCACCAGGAGCAATTACTACCTGACCTTTAGGCTCAGCATTTCTAGCTTTATCAATAAATTGCTTAATCAACTGTGCGTCCTGTGCACGTAATCCTGCCTCTTCCTTTGTCGCTGAACGCACTGAAAAGGTTGCCTCTTCAAGCTTGTCGAGAGACACATTCAACATTTCTTTTTGGCGCTCAATCACAGATTGTCGGAACAGTTGAATATGCTGCACCTGTGACAATGGATTAGGCTTAATTTTTGAGATGACTTCTTTTAGTGTTGCACCATAAGGCAATACCATTGCCTGCTCACCTGAATGAGCCCCTTCAATCCGAACTTGAATGGTGCCCGCATAACGATCAGATGTCACCGCCAAGCTATCACCATCTTGCAATACCACACTGCCAGCTTGCGCAATCGGGTAATATTCGCTGCGGAATTCCGTACCTTGCCGACGATTGATGCTGACATGGGTCGCCCCTGGCTTGGGTCTAGCCACTGTCAATGCACGCGCTACGGTCAGCTCATTAGTATCAAACTCAAAATCATATGGGTTATAGACTTCACCAATGACACTAAAACTATATTTCCGAGGTGCGACAACAATCACATCACCATCTTTAAATGAGTATGATTTAAGATCTCCTGCCAGTAGAAAATCATACAAATTGACCTGCTGCTTTACCACCCCATTGCGGCGAATCTCAATATCGACATAGCTACCCCGCTCGGGATCGACTCCTCCTGCTCGATCCAAATAAGACAAAACAGAGTCAGCAGAAACACCACCATAATAACCCGGCTGCATCACAAACCCCGTCACAAACACCTTAACAGGTTGTGCGGTTTCCAATGCTGCATACACACCGACATTCGCACGATAGACTTGTCTAACGCGCTGCTCAACTGTTCTTTGCAATGCACCATTATTGATCCCAGCAATCTGAACAGGCCCGACATTTGGTATAAAAATATTACCCTGCGGATCGACAGTCAGATTACCCGAAAATTGATATGCGCCCCACATGCGCAATTGGACATTATCACCTGCATTAATCACATAACTGTCATTAAAAGCACTACCACTGGTACTGGCAAAAGCTCCCCGAAACAACTGAGCGCCAAACATATTAGAATCTGTCTGGATCGCTGTTGGCGCAGCAAAAGTCTGGGATTGCAAAATTGATTGACTTTGCAAGTTAGGCTGAGTTGATGCCTCTGTAGAACTCTGAGGCTCACTACTACTAATACCTGTAAGCTGATCAAGGGTTGATGCCTGCACTAAGCTGACCGCACAAGTTGCCGTCACTGCAAGGAAAAGAGCGCGTTTATTCATTATCAATCCCTGTGGTCGCGGATAACGGAGAGTGTTAAGCAGATCACACCGTATAACAGTACTAAAACCATCAACGACGACGTCAGAATATACAGCTTACGTGGATACATTGCCTGCTGAGGAAGCTGAGGTGAAGAAATCACCACAAGATTTTTGAGCTTGCGAGCTGCCTCTAATCTAGATTTCTCTAATGCAGCTAAAGAAACCCGATATAAATCAGTGGCAAATTCGACATCTGCTTTTAAGCTTTCAAATTGGACTGCTTGTCGATTGAGCTTGGTTCCACTGTTTGAGGTGAGCTTGGACTGCTCGACAGCAATTTGCTGTTGTAAGGCAGTAATCTGGCTACGCAGTGCAATGACTTGGGGTGTATCAGGATTTAGATAGCTCAGCAACGTACGCTCTTGTGTCTTAAGCTCGGCCAACTGTGCTTGAAACCCTGCAACCAATGTTGCAATTGCCTCCGCATTGGCCATCGGATCAAACATTTTGCTTTGGTTTTGATAGGTAATCAGCTTTTCTTTGGCCTCACTCAGTCTTGCAGCGGCGTCTTGCAGTTGAACCTCAGCATACTCCAACTGCTCGCGGGCAACTCCCTGAGAAATTTCATTAATAAACCGCTCGCTTTCTTCTAACAACGCCTGATTAAACTGATAGGTAAAATCAGCAGAGAACCCCTGCGTCACCACAGTGAGTAGATTATTTTGCTCATTGAGACTCACTGACAAGCGACGGCGATAGTATTTTAGTAGCTCCTCATTAGAAACATCTGCTGCAAGCTGAAAAACTGGATCAGATCCATCACCTTGAAAAACCTGACGAAAATCCAATTTCTGATCCAAACGATTCAGCATATCTGGGGATTCAATGTATGCTTTTAAGTATCGAGAGTCCTCTACACTGGTGTTATTAGCACCCAATAAGACCCCCAACCCCCCTACATCAGCGCTGCTTGCCTCACCCACCTGCTTGACAACAACAACGGACTCGCTCGTATAGCGATCTTGTGCCACAGTCATTAAATACACAGCGATCACTAAAAATGGCAGTACAATCACTATCAGTGCGAGTACCAAATTCAGCATAGAACGCTTATTTTTTTGCGAGCGCATAAGATTCGTACACCTTGATCGCCTCGGCGACATCGTCAAAATAGGTCGCTTGACCATCCATTAGTGTAACGGCAACGTCACACTGCTCCTGCAAACGCTTTAAGTTATGCGTCACCACAATAAAACCTGCTGTCCGCCGTTTTTCCTCAATCAACTCAGCGCTTTTTTTACGAAAACTGGCATCCCCAACACCGGCAACCTCATCTACCAAATAGTAGTCAAAATCAAAGGCCATGCTTAATCCAAATGTCAGACGCGACTTCATGCCTGAGGAATAACTTTTAACAGGCATATCGAAGTACTTGCCAATCTCAGCAAAATCCTCAACAAATTTTTCTTTTTTGCGAACTTCATCTTCACTGACATATAAGCGGCTCACAAACCTAACATTTTGTCTTCCAGTCAAACTCCCTTGGAAACCACCAGCCAAACCAACAGGCCAAGAAATTGTTGAATCACTCACGACTTCGCCCGAATCTGGATAGTCTATCCCACCAATAATCCGCAACAGGGTACTTTTTCCTGCACCATTTTTACCTAACAAGCCAATACTCCGACCTGTGGGTAACTCTAGACTCAAGTCCCGAAATAGATAATGACGACCTTGTGCCGTCAAATAAGACTTGGTTAATCGGTTCAAGTAAATCATTGTGTCGTCATCATATTGCGTTCATTGGCACGATACAGCAGCAAACCCAAAAAAATTACAATCAGCATCGACTGCAAAAAGTATGGATAACTGACATGATCTATTGGGTAGTTCGGCGCAACCGCATAGCGCATGTACTCCAACACATGTGGCACGGGATTCCACAACACATACTTCAAATATTCCACAGGCAACACATGCAGTGAATATAGAATGCCTGACGTAAAATACATGATTCGAATAAAGATCCGTATGAAATTTGCTACCTCATCTGACCAGTGACCAATCACTGTCATAATCAAAGCAACGCCAACTGAAAAGAGCCATAAACATATCCAACTCATACATAATAGCGGAATATTCGACAAACTAATGTCATAGCCCAGCCACCACAGCCCTGCCAAAAACACAATAAACACATTGAAATATAAAAGTCCTTCCAAGGCTGATCTGGCAATCACAGCATCAATCGGCAAAACAGGTCGATAATTAAATAAGCCTTTATTCGCCGATACAGCACCCAGCGAACGCGTTGCACAATTGGCGAACATCATCCAAGGAATCATACCTGCTACTAAAAACAGTGCATACTCCATGTGTGGTACAACACGAACTTTAATAAATGAAAATAACAACACCATGAAAAGAATTTGTAATCCCGGCGACAAAATTACCCAGAGATAGCCTAGACGCAGATCATAGCTGCCAAAACGAGTCTGCACCTCTCGCCAGAATAAAGCACGAATGGCGGCCAGTTGAATTTGCCAGCTACTGCGACGCACACGTGAAGTCATGTGCTTAGCTAACGTCATGCAGGTTAAGAACACCGGCCACATGGCCATGTGTATCCACTGCCACCAATGCAGAAATCTGGTGCTGCTGCATCACTTGACGAGCTGCTTCTAACTTTGAGCACATTGACACACTGATTGGTGGGCTACTCATCAACTCATGGGTCATTTTTTGGAACACCTGATCCGAATACTGCTCAAACGAACGTCGAATATCTCCGTCTGTCACAATACCAATTGCAGTACATGCGGCATCAACGACGATGGCCAAACCCAAACGGCCTTGCGTCATGATACTCACCAAATCAGCAAAAGTCGCGTCTGAATTCACTATCGGTACATGACGGTGCATCACATCTTGTACTCGAGTGAGCAGCATTCGACCTAATGAGCCACCAGGATGAAAGCGGGCAAAATCTTTTGGCTCAAACTGTCTCAGCTTAATCAAAGCAACCGCCAACGCATCTCCCATGGCCAAAGTCGCTGTGGTCGACGTGGTTGGGGCAAGGTTATTTGGGCAAACCTCTCGCTCCACAGCCACTTCTAACACGACTGTTGCAGCCTGTCCCAACACTGAATTCCGTTCAGCACAGATCGCAATAATCGGTACACCGATTTCCTGAAGATACGGCAATAGCCGCGTTACCTCCTCAGTCTTACCACTGTTGGACAGCAAAATCACTGCATCATCGGCGGTAATCATGCCTAAATCACCATGAAACGCCTCAGCAGGATGTACAAAGAAGCTCGGTGTACCTGTGGACGCAAAGGTTGCCGCGATTTTGCCTGCAATATGACCACTCTTACCCATCCCAGAGAGAATCACTCGACCACGTGTATTTAAGATCGTTTGCACAGCAACAAAAAAATCTGTGCCCAATTGGCTGCCAATTTGGTTCAAGCTATCGGCTTGCTTAAAAAAAACACTCGCCCCCAAACCAATCACTTCAACTTCTGCTAGATGCTGCATGATCTACCCCACCCTCTGCCAGACTCGAGAAATAAGCGGTACTACTGATACAACTCGCTATCTCATCGGATCTACATCGCCTGTTGTATTAATGACAATTTAAATCATACGCAACCGTATGCGTGATCGCTGCCATCATATCCACATTCACCACCTAATGATGATGAGACTGTATGACAAAACCAACGACTCACCGCGCCATTTAGCAACTTTTATGCCAAAAACTCACATAAAAAACTTGCGCGTTTCGATAGCGTGCAATGGTGCGTTATTCCTGCGACTCAATGCGCAATCCAAGAATGAGTGGCATCCCATTCCGCAGTAATGATACGCCAACTACGCGATTATTGGGTAGAGTTCTCAGCACTTTGGCAAAGCTCTCCAGATTTGGGGTGGGTTGATCATTGAGACGGGTAATCACATCACCCGCTGCCAATCTGGATCGAGCAGCCAAACCATCAGGCTGCAATGCATCAATCACAACACCCGAGGTGGGCAACTGGGCTTTTTCAGGAGCGGTTAATTCTCGTACACGCAGACCAAGCGACGGTGTGCCACTGGTATTCGAGGTTGCACCATCTGTCGCTGGCGTATCGTCTGGTGCGACGTTTAAGGTTGCCTGAAGCTGCATTTGCTTACCTGCACGCTGAATGGTCATTCGAACCACCGTGTCTGGGCGAGTGCGATTAATCAGATTAATCAGGTCAGTTGATCGGCTAATCCGATGCCCATCATAGGACAAGATAATATCGCCTTCTTTTAAGCCCGCACGACTTGCTGGGGTATCCGACATGACTTGGGTAATCAATGCCCCCTCAGGACGGGACAACTTGTAGACTTCAGCCAAATTTCGATCAATATCTTGTGGGACGACACCCAAATACGAACGTGTCACTTTGCCATTTTGTTTGATTTGCTCAAATACATCCATCGCCACATCAACTGGGATCGAAAATGACAAGCCCATATATCCGCCTGTTCCACTAAAAATCCGCGAGTTAATCCCAATCACTTCACCACGCTGATTGAACAATGGCCCACCTGAATTACCTGGATTGAGCGCCACATCAGACTGAACAAATGGCACAGCGTTCTCACGCGACATGGTGCGAGAAGTGGCACTCACAATTCCTGCGGATGCTGAATAATCAAAACCAAACGGTGAACCAATCGCCAACACGGGCTCGCCGACTTTAACTTGCTCAGAGTTGCCGATTTTGAGGGCTGGATAAGTATTGCCTTTGACACGTAATACCGCCACATCCGTACGCTCGTCACTGCCGACAATTTCTGCATCTAGCTCACGACGATCATTCAACGTAATGGTCACTTTACGAGCCCCATCAATCACATGATGATTGGTCAACAGATAACCATCTTGCGTCACAAAAAAGGCCGTACCATACGCACTTTGCTCTACAGGAGCACGACGCGGCTGTGGAATCTGCACTTGATTACCAAAAAATCGTCTAAAGATCTCGGGTAACTGTTGCTGCATCAGCTCTTCTTGTGTCATTTTTTTGGCGACATTGACACGTACTACAGCGGGACTAGCCTGCTCAACGAGTGAGGAAAAATCAATGGTGGCATGCGCCGACTGCGTGACCAAACCAGAAATGGCAATTGCACAGATCGAAATGAGTTGTTGCTGAGCGCGCATAAGGACATCCTGTATTGAACCGTCAAACGGAACCCAAAAAGTATATGCGCTGTTTTACCATAAGATTTAAAAATCACTCTGTTAGCAAATGTTGTCACAGTTGCAAAAACCCTGTAAATCTGCACGTAGAATGACCAATCTATGTATTGCACCATCCTCTGGTCTAAGACAAGCATTTTTGCACTTGCGTTTTATGTCAATTTAACGTCAGATTCACACCTTCCTTTGTTGATTGACCCATAGGTCGCACCGAACATGCACAAACCCGATGCTTCAAATCAGTTTGATGTTTTGATTGTAGGCAGTGGCGCAGCAGGACTGACGCTTGCACTGTCATTGCCAAGCAGTTTGCGGGTGGCGGTGCTTGCCAAAGCAGTTCTCACGGAGGCCAGCACGTTTTATGCCCAAGGCGGCGTTGCTGCTGTACTAGATGAAACCGATTCGACCGAAAATCATATTTTAGATACCTTAATCGCAGGAGGCGGACTCTGTCATCGTGATGCCGTTGCATTCACTGTGGAACATGGACGCCATGCGGTAGAATTTTTACTCAAACAAGGTGTACGCTTCACGCTAGATGCGGAGGAGCAACTTCACTTAACACGTGAAGGTGGTCACTCACATCGGCGGATCATTCATGTTGCAGATGCGACAGGCATGGCGATTTCGACCACATTGGTCAAACGTGTCCGAGAATGCAGCAATGTGACGTTACTCGAAAATCGTGCGGCGATTGATGTAATTACGCGCCATAAACTCGGCTTAGGCGGTGAAAATCGTGCCGTCGGTTTACACGCCCTAAATTTAGAAACACAATCCGTTGAAACCTATTCTGCGCCGTTCGTAGCACTGGCCTGTGGTGGTGCGAGCAAAGCGTATTTGTACACATCCAATCCCGATATCGCAACAGGTGATGGGATTGCGATGGCATGGCGGGCAGGCTGCCGCGTGGCCAACCTCGAATTCAACCAATTCCATCCAACCTGCTTATATCACCCGCAAGCGCGCTCATTTTTGATTACTGAAGCCATGCGCGGTGAAGGCGCATACTTGCGTTTGCCTGATGGTGAGCGTTTTATGCCACGCTTTGATGAGCGTGCGGAACTGGCACCACGTGATATTGTGGCGCGCGCGATTGACTTTGAAATGAAGCGCTTAGGGGTTCGACATGTTTGGCTGGACATTAGCCATCAGCCTGAAGCTTTTGTCAAATCGCACTTTCCCATGCTGTATGAGCGTCTCTTAGAGCTTGGCATTGATATTACTAAACAAATGATTCCTGTCGTGCCAGCCGCACACTATACCTGTGGTGGGGTGATGGTGGACTCCAACAGCCAAACGGATATTGCGGGTCTGTACGCAATTGGTGAAACATCATTCACAGGGCTACATGGTGCGAACCGTATGGCCAGTAACTCACTACTGGAATGCTTCGTTTATGGCATGAGCGCGGCCAAGCACATTGCTGCCGAACATGAAGCCTCTCCGACTCTACCTGATATTCCCGCTTGGGATGCATCGCAAGTCCAACATGCAGATGAGGATGTGGTGATCCTACAAAACTGGGATGAGCTGCGGCATTTTATGTGGAATTATGTCGGGATTGTGCGCAGTACCAAGCGACTTGAGCGGGCGCTGAATCGGATTCAGATGCTGAAAAAAGAGATCGAGGATTATTATGCGGGCTATCAGATCAGCCAAAATCTGATTGAGTTACGCAATTTGGTGTTGGTGTCAGAGATGATTGTGCGTTGTGCATTGCAGCGGAAGGAGTCCCGTGGTCTACACTATACGATTGACTATCCTGAGCTATCCGATGAGATCAAAGATTCGATTCTGATTCCGCCTGACTTTGCAGTGGGTTAGGATTAGTTGATGCATCAACGGCAAGGTATGCGATGTATACCTTGCCGATAGCTAGCACAAATGATGCTGATTCAAAAAAACGCCCATCAATGCAACATCTTACGATTGACCGAGAGCAAGAGATCTACCTTCGGCGTGGCGGTCTTGGTCGCGAGGCATGGGGAGATTTGGGTATTACATATTATTTATTGTATTTCAAGGGCTGTCGTATCTATTTTTCTGTTTTGTTTGAATCAAATTCAGTATTGTATGATCGTGAGAGAAAAATATCGGCTTACACATTATCCCTAACAAACATTGTGATTCCCAAGGAGTTTGACGTTAGCAAAGAGTCGATTCTGTTACTGCCCAAGGATGCCATCCAAGTACATGAATGCTCTGAGCTTATGTGCGAATGGCAGAGGATTATTGATTTTAAATTTTAATCTTTGCTCTCGCCAACAGCCCAACTGATTGGGCTGCTAACGGATACTCAATCAGCCCTTCATCGCAACCATAATCCGAATCGCATCAGGCACTAAAGACAATTGCTCTAGGAGCTGAACTCCTTCAGCTTGTTGTGCTTTTAGACGACCCAACTCATCATCCCGAATACTTGGATTATGGGCTTTAAGATAGGTCAAACGGTCAATTTCGTGCTGTAAGCGCTCGTGATAACGCTGACGTGCAACCTCACCAAAACTCGCAATCTGCTGTTTAGCAAGTGCTTCCGCTTGTTTATAACGCTGCTCAATCACGTCACGACGCAATTTCACCACCTGACGCGCATTGTTCATATCGAGCGAAAAAATATGCGGATGCAACATCGCAGGATTAATCTTGGCCGATAGATCCTGCCCTGTTTCATTCAGCAATACACGAATCAATTGCTGAGGCAAGCTAGCTGCAAGATTAAATACCTTCGGTGCGATCACCTCCACACGGAACCATATCTCCAGCAAAATACTGCCCTGCGGAATCGCATTACTGCGCAAAATCGCCACATTGGTATTGCCAAAGGATTGGGTTTTGACCATCTCAAAAATGCTTTGGGTCAATGGATGCTCAAGCGTCAAATACTCTGCATCATCCCGACTCAGCGCCAACTCACGACTGAATGTCGCCGTTAGACCATCTTCATTGAGAATCAAACCTTCAACCTGCATCTCATCCGATGGCCGAATGATCAACGTGCCATCGCTCTGCTCTTCGTGCTCAATGTTGGTCGCCGATAGAAAACGAGTCATAAAATCAGGCAGCGGATTTTGGGCATCCTGATCATCCAACGCCTGTACAATGCGATTGGCAATCACAGGACGACAGGAGTTGAACTCTAACAGCCGATCACGGCCTGACTGTAGCTCATACTCCAATCCCAAGCGCTCGTCATTGACACGCTCTAATAGCGCATCAAACGCATGTCCCTGATCTGCCAGCAAGCAGTCTTTTAGCTCAACGATATACTGCTCTTGTAGCGTCTGTGCTGTCGGTGAAATCTGACTAAAAATATTCAGCCCTTCGTTGTACCAACGGAACATCCGCTCTTGCGCAGTATCCATCACATACGGCACATGAATCTGAATCCGTTCAGTCTGACCAATGCGATCCAGACGACCAATCCGCTGCTCTAGCACATCAGGATTGGCTGGCAAGTCAAATAAAATCAAATCATGCGCAAACTGAAAATTACGACCTTCTGAGCCAATCTCAGAACACAATAAAATCTGTGCGCCGTAGCCTTCATCGGCAAAATACGCCGCCGCTTGGTCACGCTCCAACAGACTCATCGCCTCATGAAACATGGCCGTACGAACGCCACCATGAATCCGCAAGGCCAACTCTAGAGACTCCACGACGGGGCCACTACGCGCAATCAGCAAGGTTTTTTTATGTTTGAGCTGCGTACGCAGCATCTCAATCAGCCACGGCACGCGCGGATCATGCTGCATCCACGCGCCATCGAGTGATTGCTCTTCTGGCCACATTTGATCGCGTAGTTTACCAGTCATCGGCCAATTGGCAGGGGTAGATAACGGCGCGGCCAAGCAGTCTCGACCAGGGAACCCTTGAATGGCCTCACGGGTATTACGGAACAAAATCCGACCTGTGCCATGACGATCTAACAGCTCACTAATCGCCCGATAACGCGCATCTGGAGTATCCTCTACCGCATGACCCAACAATCCAGCAATCGCTGTATGTTGTGATTCGGTCAGAGGGTCTTCCGACATCAGCGCTTCTGCAACCTGTGCCGTTTCGGCGTATTGCGCTTCTTCTTCTAAAAAGTGATTCAGCGTATCGAAGCGTTGCGGATCTAGCAGGCGCAAGCGCGCAAAATGACTATCCACACCCAACTGCTCAGGGGTTGCAGTCAGCAACAAAACACCCGCAGTTTGGGCGGCAAACTCAGCCACCAGATCATACCGATCATTACCACCTACATCTTCATGCCATGTCAGATGGTGCGCCTCATCCACCACCAACAGATCAAAGCCTGCGGTCAGCGCCTGTTGCTTTAGATCCTCATGATCCAGCAATAAATCAACACTGGCAATAATGCACTGCTCCGCCAAAAACGGATTGGCATCTTCATCGTGTTCACGCATCGCCGCAGTGCGTTCTAGGTCAAATAACGAAAATTTCAGATTAAAGCGGCGGCGCATCTCGATCATCCACTGATATTGCAGTGAATCGGGAACGAGAATCAGAATACGCTCACTCCGACCCGTGACCAATTGCTGATGGATAATCAAGCCAGCCTCGATGGTTTTACCCAACCCGACTTCATCCGCCAACAACACACGAGGGGCTAAGCGCCGTCCGACTTCATGGGCAATATACAATTGATGCGGAATCAATCCCACCCGAGGCCCCAAAAACCCACGCAATGGACTGGTTGCCATACGCGCATTCATCAGCAAGGCTTCAATACGCAGGTCATACCATTCTTTTGACTCTAGGCGACTGGCCAACATGCGGTCGAGCGGCCGTGCCAGTTGCAAATGTGCACCCAAACGTGTTTCGGCTAAGACTTTGCGGAGATCATTGCGACCGATCACATGATAACGCATCACGCCATTTTGGCTTTCGACCGTCTCGACTTGCCACTCTTGACCCTCTTGATCCGTGAGCCAATCACCCACCACAAAGATGATCCGAGATAAAGGAGCACTTGCACGGGCATAGACCCGCGTTTCATCACTTTTTGGGAATAAAATACTGATGGTTCGCTCATCAACATCTATCAGCACACCAAGACCTAATTCTGACTCAGTATCTGACAGCCAGCGCTGC
>JAYXXU010000259.1:0-1946 GCA_036019135.1 Pseudomonadota bacterium
TTGGGTCAATGGGTTGTTTTTTGAGCATTGTACTGGGTGGTTGCTTGGTATGAATTTTGCGTGAGGATGTTGACCGATAATCGGTTGGCTATGCTTTTGGCGATGACAGTACCGACGGTATTGGATAGAATGTCTGCCCCATACGGGGTTAGCAGGCGTTTTTGTGTGCTAAGGCGTTTTGCCATCATGTAGTCTCAGGCGTGTCAGCGTCGGTTTTAGACCACTACGTTCTGGTTTTTTTGCTTATCCTCGGGGAAGTTTCATGGTCTGGACGGATTGCCTCAATGCGTTACGCGATGAGCTGCCAGACAATGTGTTTACGTTGTGGATTCGGCCATTGCACGCAGAAGAGCGTGACGAAGCGTTGTATTTGATGGCACCGAATCCCTACTTTACACGTCACATTACAGAGCATTTTTTGGAGAGGATTACTCGACTGGTTCAGCAAATCAGTGGTGATCGGATCCAACAGGTGTATGTGCAAGTAGATGCTCGTCCTGGCTTGGCAAAAACGGTCGCGCGCGATCCACATCGCCAGCCTGCGGAATCCGCTAGTGCAGCACGAGCCCATGATGCACCGCAAACAGCATCTGCTAGTCCATCTAAGGCTGCACGCTCACCAAATGGTCGTGCGCTGGGGCGTCCGCTCAGTTCTGGCTTTACCTTTGCCAATTTTGTTGAGGGGCGCTCTAATCAAATGGCGGCAGAGACCTGCCGTAAGATTCTGCTGGCGTTGGGCGATGCACAACATAATCCACTGTTTTTATATGGCCCGACGGGGTTGGGAAAAACGCACTTAATGCATGCGGTCGGCCATCAGTTATTGGCTGTCCAGCCAGATGCGCGTGTCATGTATATGACTTCGGAGCAATTTGTAGGTGGTTTTGTTGGGGCTTTGCAGCAAGGTAAAATAGATGACTTTAAAAAAGAATGTCGTTCTTTAGATTTATTGTTGGTCGATGATATTCATTTGTTGGCAGGGAAAGAAGCGAGTTTGGTCGAGTTTTTTCATACGTTTAATTCATTATTAGATGAGTCACGTCAGATTATCTTAACCTCGGATCGTTATCCTAAAGAGTTAACTGAGCTTGATCCACGCTTAATCTCTCGGTTTTCGTGGGGATTATCGGTTGCAGTGGAGCCGCCTGAGTTAGAAACTCGCATTGAGATTCTCCTTAAAAAAGCCAAAAGTAGTGAGGTGGATCTGCCTCGCAACTGTGCCTTGTTTATTGCACAACAGGTGATGGCCAATGTGCGTGAGCTGGAAGGTGCATTAAATAAGGTGATTGCGACGGCGCGTTTTAAAGGCGTGGATATCAGTTTAGAGATTATCAAAGAGTCGCTCAAAGATGTGCTCGCGATTCGTGCACGGACGATTAACATCGAAAATATCCAACGAGTCGTGGTGGAGTATTTTCGGATTCCATTAAAAGAGCTGACGGGCCCAAAACGGACGCGGATTTATGCTCGCCCGCGCCAAATGGCGATGGGACTGGCACGAGAGCTGACCAATGAAAGCTTTCCTGATATTGGGTTGGCTTTTGGCGGGCGTGATCACAGTACAGTGATGCATGCTTGTGAAAAGGTTCAAGAATTACGCAAGACTGATCCGAACTTTGCTGAGGATTATCACAACTTGCAAAAGCTGCTACAGACCTGATAAGCCTGAATTTGGAGATTGATGATGAAATTAAAGTTAGCCAAAGATCTATTGCTCAAGGCGCTGTCACAAGTGTCTGGTGCAGTTGAGCGCCGTCATACGATGCCCATCTTATCCAATATTAAATTGGAGGTGACCCCAAGTCATTTGATTTTGACTGGCTCTGATTTGGAGGTTGAGTTGGTGGCTCGCTTGGCACTGCCTGAGGATGCGTGTATTGAAGCAGGTGAAACAACGCTCTATGCTCGCAAGCTGATGGATATTATCAAGTCCTTGCAAAATGCTG
>JAYXXU010000260.1:0-13073 GCA_036019135.1 Pseudomonadota bacterium
GTTTTTCTGTGGTACGAATCCGCGCCACCAACTTGTGTCGGTCACGACGCTCACTATGAATAAACTCAATCCATGAGCCAATCGTCAATTGCTTGACTGCAATCACATGGCGATCACTGGCGGGCAGCGTCTCACCTTCGTAGGCAGGTTCAGTTTCTGCTTTGGGCAATACCACCGCTTTGAGATTGGGGTTGGTGGTTTTGAGGGCTTGATCTACAGGCGTGCCATTAAAATCAGGATTAGCATGAGCACCCTCTTGATCTAGAATTTCTACCATCGGGGTTTCAAACCCTTCGACAATCTCCTTATGTACAGTCGAAATCTCACGCAATAAGGTTTCCATTTGCAAGGTATCAAAATGCACTGAGACCAAACCTTTGCGCAGACTATTGATCAGCTTAGGTGCAACACCTTTGAGGCGCTCCACCCACTGCGCGTCGCCTTTTGGTGGCATCACTGACCAAATCAAGGCATCAACTACCTTGACCGCCTGTCGCCATGATTCCGATTCTGTACCCTCTTTCAAACAGGCCAGATATAACACATGCCGCCAACCCTCTTGCAGTAAGCGCACCACCGCAAACGGCAGCTTACGGCCATTTAAACGACGATTCAGCGCTTGTTGCACAATTGTGCGCGCCATATCGGAACGTGCGCGGTTTTCTTCGGCTTCACGCGTCCGCTCATCGACCGCAGAGACACGGGTTTGTTGTTCGCTATAAAACGCCTCAAAGTCCTCTAACAAGCGATCAAACAAGCCAATGTCATCCTCAAAATCATTGAGGATGGTAAACACCGTTTCCTCAAGTTTTTTGTACATCACATCGCTACTTTTGGCTTGCTCATCCCAGCCAATGCCCGCTTTGGCCAGACTGTTGAGTAATCGACGGGCTGGATGATCTTCTGTGCGGAAGAAATTGGCATCCAAAATCGCCACTTTGAGCATCGGAATCTGCAAGCGACCCAATAGCGCTTTCATGGCGGTCGGCAGATCATCATCGTCTAAGATGAAATCAAACATCATCGACACCAGATTGATGATATCTGTGTCTTGTTTACCTATCCGCTCGACACGCTCATCATCACTGTGCAACTGCTCTCGAATACTATGCCGCACCTCGGCCACACTGGGAGCAGTCGGATCAGCATCCACATGGGTACGCGGTTGGATATCTTGTAGACGGGTCAATAAGGCCATCAATGTTGGAGTTGGTACTAGCTCTTCGACAGCCATCGGATTGGTTGCTTCTGGCGACAACGGCGCACTGGCAACACTTTGACTGATCTGTGAAAAGCGCTCGGCCTGCCGCATCAGGGCTTCTGGCTCAACCACCAAACCGCCACCGGGCGCACGCTGCAAAATCGCAATTCCACGCTCATCCACCACAGGATCGAGCGCACCTGATGCAGCGCTGCCTGTACCACCTGCTCGACCTTGATCCCGAATATCCCGTAGCACCTCAGCCAAGTCTGGTTTGGGTTCAGGTTTTTTGCTGCTGCCCTCGCTGCTGCGAATGGCCTTATTCAGCTCTGGGATTTGGCCATGCTGCATGGCCTGCTCAATCACAGGAATCAGCTTTTGCATCGTCAATTCGCCGCTAAATAAGCGAACCAAGGCAACTTTTTGTGGCGCACCTAATAACAAGACCGACAAACATTCCAGCATGGTCTGGAGCAACGCACGGCCATGATACGGCAGTTGGCTAGGATCACTCAGACCCGACACCAACGGCTGCAAGCGGCTAAAGCTATCCCCCAAAACAGGCTCTAACGCGCCCGACAGACGCGAACCCGCTGTCTCCAAAGCGACAGAGACCTCCATATCAGCGGCATCCACCAGCGAGATTTCTTGCAGGTTGAGACCGCCTTGCTTAGGGTCTTTTTTTTGGGTCAACTGGGTAAAGCGATGCAGTTGCGCCTCAAGGACACCCGCGATCTTGGGTTCAATCTGCCCACGATTGCGGCGCAGCTCCAAAATCACATCCAAATAAGGCTGCTGCGCACTGTCAGGCAAGCTCTGACACAACAACATGATCTTATTGGGTAGCTCATCTAAGAAGCGCAAAAAAATCGGGACAAAAAAGTCACTGAGCCCTTGGCGAAGGGCATCGCTAAAACGCAACAATGTTGCTTGGGTCGGCGCAGGCTTGGTCTGGCTCATCATGGCATCATGCACGGTATTATCGGTTCCTGTAGTCTAATATATACTGTCTTAGAATGCGCGGTACAACACAGAATGTGTACGGCCGCACATTTTGCGCCAAAATAATCTGCGCTCTGTCACTTTTTTTGATGAATGGCCTCTTTCATGATTTCTGCTGATCAGCTTCAACAAGCAATTCAAGCCAATATCGCCCTTGCGCTGCAAGAAGATATCGGTGCACAAGACATCACCGCCAGTCTGATTCCAGCCACTGAACAGGCGACTGCACGAATCATCACCCGCCAGCCTATGGTGTTGGCAGGTCGCCCTTGGGTCGATGCTTTATTTGCCGAGTTGGACGACTCAGTTCAAGTGACATGGCATTATGACGAGGGCGCGCATGTTCCCGCTGAGGCAGTTTTTTTGCAGCTCTCAGGCTCAGCTCGCAGCCTATTAACTGGCGAACGAGCCGCACTGAACTTTATCCAAACCCTCTCGGCGGTCGCCACCAAGGTCGCGCACTATGTTCAGATTGTGGAGGGTTTGCCGACCAAAATCCTCGACACACGCAAAACCATTCCTTGCCTACGAATTGCACAAAAATACGCGGTTGCTGTGGGAGGGGGGCAAAATCACCGAATTGGCTTGTATGATGCGTTTTTGATCAAAGAAAATCACATCGCTGCCTGTGGTGGCATCGTCCAAGCAATTGCAGCAGCACATCAAATTGCACCGAACAAACCTGTTGAAGTTGAAGTCGAAAGCCTGCACGAATTGGAGCAGGCTCTCTTGGCTGGTGCAGATATAGTGATGCTCGATAACTTTAGTCACGCTGACATGCGCACGGCTGTGGCGCATGTCGCAGGGCGCTGCAAGCTCGAAGCCTCTGGCAATATTACCGATCAGACTTTGCGTTCAGTCGCCGAGACGGGTGTGGACTATATTTCGATGGGCACACTGACCAAAGATGTACAGGCCATTGATCTGTCGATGCGCTTGGTCTAGCGTCTGATAAGATCTCTGGTTGCTTGTATTTGCAGCTCGGCAAACCGCTTGCCGAGCCTCGCGAACAAGCCTTAAGGCACAATCACTACCGCCACACGGCGATTATTGGCGCGACCTTCAGGCGTATCGTTGCTAGCGATTGGACGATCCGACCCATAACCCACCGTCTGGATATGCTGTGGATCGAAGCCACTGGCTTGCATGATTTTGGTCACCGCCCATGCCCGATTTTGTGACAACTCACGGTTATGCTCCGCTGAGCCCGTATTGTCGGTATGGCCTTGAATCCGTAGCTTTTGGATATTGATGCTACGTAACCGTGTTGCCAACTGTGCTAAGTGCGGCTGACGCTCTGGGGCAATGTCGTAGGCATTCACCTCAAACAAAATCCGATCTGGAAAATCCAACAACCACCCCTCATCGGTCAGCACAAACCCTTCTTGCTTGACTACCGCGACCTGCTCTGGATTCAATCCCCCCGTCAGTTTTGGTATAGATTGACAAGCCGTGAGCAATGCAGCACTTAACAGCATGAGTGCCATCCACTTGACTCTTTTTTGGCGCATTGCCTTCTCCTATCACTCATATTGAAATAAAAAATAACGCTTTCGTGTCGACAACTTGGCGGTATACATCGCGCTATCGGCATGGTGAATCAGTTGTGCAGGCGTGGTTGCTTGAGAAGACAGTGCCACACCAACACTAAAACTAAAATACACATGGCGACCACTGGCCAAATGAATCGGCTCACGCATCACCTCGAGAATATGCTTCACCACCACCAAGGCTTGATCTGCCGAATCAATATTCGCCAGCATCACCGCAAACTCATCTCCTCCCAAACGCGCCACAAAATCATGCTGACGCAGATGGCGATTCAAGCGCTTGGCCATTTCGACCAAGACTAGGTCACCTGCTTGATGACCGTAGGTATCATTAATCTCTTTAAAGCTATCACCATCAATGAACAGCAGCGCTGCTCGATCACGCTGTTCAGGCTGATCATACAATCGATACAGATATTCCTCAAAATGCACCCGATTGGCCAGCCCCGTCAGTCCATCATGACGCGCCTGATGTGCCAATAGGCTGTTTTCTTGGGTCATATCTGCCTGCCAATGATCCAATTCGGTCAATAAGGCATTAAAAGTTTCGCCCAACTGATTCAGCTCACTAATCACATCTTGTGGCATACGCAAATTAAATGCACGCTGCTCGCGGATCAAATTGGCAGTGTAGTTGACCCGATCAAATGACTGCTTGATCTGCCGATGCGCTCGATATGAAAAATAAGCAATACATAAGAAAATCAGCACCAACGATACCAATAAAGCAGTAATCACCTGCGCTGCAAAGCTCAAAATCGACTGTGAGCTACCATACACCCGCACCCAACCAATCGTCTGTTGGTTATAATCAATGGCAATGGTCACAGGCTGAGCGGATTGGGCTTGAAACAACCACTGTTGATACCAACGATCTGCGTTCGGCGCGAGCACATCGACTTGTGCAAGCAGGTGTTGGTTTTGATCCAGCACTTCAATTCGATTGACTTCTTGGCCTTGGCTGATATCACTAATCGCCTGCTCAATCGCTTCAACATCCTGAAAAACCACCGCAGCCTCAACCCGATGACGCACCGTATCGGCAATCAATGCACTGTTTTTGCTAGTCAACTGATCAATGGTATAGATCGAAATAAACAACAACGCCGATCCACCAATCAAGCTGGTGACCAATAAGATAAAGAGTTGGGTGCGATGTAGAATCGACCGTAATGAGGTCACTTTTGCCATCATTCGTCCTCACGACTCTGGTGAGGTTTGGCCAGCATCAATACATTTGAGCTGATTCGGATACCACTTTGCTTCAATGAATCCAGATTCACACTAAAACTCGGCACACCTTGCCGCATCGTGAGACAAAAACTACTGCCAACCACACAATCTGTATTATTCAAGCTTAAACTTAAAATCTGATGCACGCCGCGTTGGTTCAAAATCGCTTGTTGTTGCTCAGGCGGCGTATGAACAAAAAACAACACATGACACTGCTGTGTCAAATCAGGCTCTTTGGCGCTTTTGGCCAAGACCTGTACTTGATTACGCGATTCGGTTTGGATCAGTTGTAGGGCTTGCACATACTGCGGCGAGTCGACCACACAGAGATGGATCGGATTGGGAATCGACCAACGGGTATAATTTAAAATGCCGTGAATCATCCGACTCAAACTCACCTCAGGCGACGTGACAGGCTTGTCTTGCGCCCAGAGCTGCCCCGTTGGTAAACAGACCAACAGCACAGCACTTAGGGCCCGACCCCACGGTTTGATTGAAAGCATCAGTGATTGACCTCAGCATCATCGCGAACGATCATGACTGATCAGCATATAGAAGAAATTGGATGGCACAACACGCCGTTGTCTCGCAGCCTGCGACTGTGATTCCAATCGACGATCACAACAGATCTTCAGCATTTCGTCATGTAAAAACCGTCCAAATGAATGTTTTAGCCGATTAAATTGCCATTTTGACCGATGGCCGTACCTGCTTATCGCGGTGATATTTGGCAACACTGCACGCTTCAGTACCGATGCAGCATTGGTCTAATGTGGTTGGCTTTGCCAGTTTAAAGACCCACGAAACAAGAGCTGTGCCTGTCGTGTACTGCGCGCAATCAAATGCTCACGCTGTGTTGCCAAATCAGATGGATCGTGACGACTTGGTAGATTCAACCACGTCATTGCCCAAGAAAAGGCCAGATTAATTAAAATCTCAGCCGTAATTTGTACATCTTCCGTCACCAAGTGCTCAAAACTGGGCAAACGCTGCATATCCCGAGACAGATCCTCAATAAAGAACTGTACCTCTTTAGCAATCGCCTCACGCACCACGGTTGTGCCGCCCCAGCGCTCCCCGACCAAAAATGCCCAATGCTGCCGTGCATCCTCTACCGAATAAAAAAACTGCTCCATGCTGAGGCGCGTATGTGACGAGGTCGTCACCGTATAGCTTTCGCGCAATCGCTTGAGTAGCTGATGCAAGACCACACAAACTTGATCGACCAAGTCCACACCCAACGCATCCATATCCACAAAATGCCGATAAAACGCCGTTGGTACCAGCCCTGCCTCACGCGCAACCTCACGCAAGCTAATCATGCTAAATGAACGCCCTGCGGTACTCAGGGACAATGCCGCATCCAGTAAGGCTTGGCGGGTTTGTTGTTTTCGTTCATCACGCAGCGACATGGGTCTTACTCGTTGAGGGGACAAGAACACGGTGGGTTTGCTGCGATAGTTTAACAAAAAAGCCGTTCATCGCCTGAATAAAAAAATTCAGTGAACAAGTGTTGACTAAACTTCATTCCAGCGATACTGTGTACACATGTTCACTTATATCACAGTTGTTCACTTAGTGAATCACTGTACACTTTAAAATGAGGGTGTCGCCATGATGCAAGCTAGCTACCGTCCCGAATGGATTCGTGAAGATTTTGTCGATTATGTACTCGGTCAAGTCAATCCAATGTGGACTTGGCAGCGGGTCATGGCACGGGTTGAAGCCATTGAGGCCATCGCCGATGACATGATTCAACTGACCCTGACACCGAACAAGCATTTTAAGCACGACCAAATTCAAGCGGGTCAGTTTGTGATGCTGACCGTGCGCATTGATGGCGTACAACACCAACGTGCGTATAGCTTGGTCAGCTCACCGACCAGCAACAAACTGGTATTTGGGATCAAAAAACAAGGCCGTGTGTCACGCTATCTGGCTGAACGCGCCCAAATCGGTGACGTGATCGAAATCAGTCAAGCAGCAGGCGAATTCACCCTAAACACCAACGCCGCCGCGAAACTGTTTGTATCGGCTGGCAGTGGCATTACGCCAATCATCCCAATGGTCAAGCAAGCGCTCAGTACTACTGATGACCCTGTCACACTGATCTACTACTCACGCGACCCCGCATTCCGCACCGAGTTAGAAACATTAGCTGAGCAATATCCCCTGTTCAGTCTACACATCATCGTCGATAGCGCCGAAAAGCCTGCCTTCTTTGACGCAGACACGCTGGATCGTCTATGTCCAGATGCAGACAAGCGTGATACCTATGTCTGTGCAGCCCCTGGCTTAATGAAAGCCACCCGTACCATCTGGGCAGATCGTGGCTGGAGCGATCGCTTAAAGCAAGAAAGCTTCCTGCCCGTGACCATTGACGAAAACGCATCGGCTGTACCCGTCACTTTCCGCCGTAGCCAACGGGACTTCGATGCTAAAGGCAATCTCTTGGCCAGCGCCGAAGCGGCTGGACTCAAACCTGCATTCGGCTGCCGCATGGGCATCTGTAACACCTGCGTTTGTACCAAAGTTTCTGGAACGGTTCGTAACCAAGCAACAGGCGAAATCAACGATCAAAACAACGTACAAATCAAACTGTGCGTGAGCGAAGCGATCACTCCTGTCCAAATCGACCTGTAATCCAACCTTATAGAATCAGAGGAATTGCATCATGAATATGTCTATCCCAAGCAACGTCATTAACAGCAAAAGCAAAAGCCGTCCACTGACTGCTGCCGAGACAGAAGAATTCGGTCGCCGCATTGATGAGATCCGCAATGAAGTTATGCAAAATCTCGGCAAAACCGATGCAGATCATGTCTATAAAGTTCGTAACTTTGTCCGCAAAACCGAAATCGCCTCACGCGCTATGCTGATGTTTGGCGGCTGGATTCCACCAGTTTGGCTAATTGCAACAGGCATGCTTGGTGTATCCAAAATCGTCGAAAACATGGAGCTGGGTCACAACGTTATGCACGGTCAATATGACTGGCTGAACGATCCTAGCTTAAGTGGTGCAAACTACGATTGGGATACCATTTGTACTGGTGAAGACTGGAAATATACCCACAACTATATGCACCACACTTACACCAACGTCTTGGGTCGTGACCATGACATCGGTTATGGCGTGATGCGGATGACCCGCGAGCAAGAATGGGAGCCTCGCTTCTTGTTCAATGTGCCGATGGCGATGATTCTATCAACAGGTTTTGAGTGGCTATTGAGCCTACAACGTCTTGAGCTTGAAAAACTGCTTAGCCGCGAAAAGACCCTGAAAGATGTGTATAACGAATCAGGCAACTGGCGCAAAAAAGCTGCCCGTCAATTCGGCAAAGACTATGTATTTTTCCCTGTCATTGCAGGTCCAATGTTCCTACCTGTGTTGGCAGGCAACTTTGTTGCCAACTTAATTCGTAACTTCTGGGCATCTGCGGTGATCTACTGTGGTCACTTCACAGCTGATGCAGAGATGTTTGAAGACAATATCGAAAATGAAACTCGTGCTGAGTGGTATCTGCGCCAAATCAAAGGTTCTAGTAACTTTACAGGTGGCAAAATCATTCACTTCATGAGTGGAAATTTGAGTCATCAGATTGAACATCACTTGTTCCCTGATATGCCTGCCAACCGCTATCGCGATGTTGCACCCCAAGTGCAAGCGCTGTGTGCCGAATATGGCCAGCATTACAACAAAGCCAGTTTTGCCAAACAATTTGCCAGCGTTTGGTGGAGACTTGCAGTACACTCCTTACCAAACCATGTTGTCGATGCGTTGGCGGCTCGCACCAACGGCTTGAAACAAATGGTCAACCGTGTTTTTAATCGTCAGGCACAGCAAGTATGACCCTACCGATTCTGAAACGTCGTTTAGCGCAGCTCGAAGCTGCGCTAAATCTGATTCATGAAGGTGTACAGTATGGTGTGGATACCGTTGAAGGAATCCATCAAGGGATCATTGACGTTCCCTTAGAACAATTGCATCTGTCAGGTGTAATTGATCTGGATCAGCAACGCCGCCAGCAACTGTGGAATGGCAGCTTTGGTGTGGTGTACAGCATTATCCGCCGCAGCAACCAAGTAATTCAAACAACCGAAGAAAAAATCTTTAGCGCGCTTGATGAACAGATTGACGCGCAAAATAACCTAAAGCGTATCGAATACCATCCCGAAACATCTGATCGCTCAACCACACCGTAATTGAATGGGCTATGATCCACTTGATCACAGCCCATACCGCCAGTCGCTCGCACACCCAAAAAACTCCCGCAAGCATGTGCTGTTTTGGCTTAGAATACGCCGCGCAATCCTTGAGCAGTAATTTTTGACATGCGTCAGGCCATCCAACACCGCAAATATCGGGGCAAAATTGGCCTCGTAGCGTTGCTGTGTTTGCTGTGGCATCTGTTGCTGCCGAGTCTGGTCAATCTTGGCGTCATGCCTGCGCTCTATGCACTGCCTGCGCACTGCCAACCCATCGTCAAGACATTACTGCAATTTTCACCCAGTCAGGTGATTGTGCCGAGCAGTGCGCTCTCCATGCACGAAATGCACGAAATGCACGAAATGCACGAAATGCACGAAATGCACGAAATGCACGAAATGCACGAAATGCACGAAATGCACGAAATGCAGCATCCGCATGATCATCACCAGATGCAAGACAAAATCACGTCCTCAACACCAATAGATGGCCAACACTGGATTGATGCCAAAACTCAAGCCATGTGGCAACTTGCCGCACAAATCATGAAAAGCTGTCCGCTCTGTTCGCATGGTTTAGAGGGCGCAATACTGCCTCTGCTGGTATTTATCTTTGTACTGTTGCTGATGCTGATCCTACAGCGTCAAACCAGATGCCCCATTCAATCCGCACCGAGAGTACACGCTGTTCGGTTGTTTTTACGCCCGCCAGCCCACGCTCCACCGCATACATCACCACAATAAATCACAACTGAATCCTTAT
The DNA here is from genome assembly GCA_036019135.1 of Pseudomonadota bacterium. Classification (GTDB taxonomy): domain Bacteria; phylum Pseudomonadota; class Gammaproteobacteria; order Pseudomonadales; family Moraxellaceae; genus JAYXXU01. The sequence goes on from JAYXXU010000260.1 coordinate 9,956, forward strand.
TAAGGCAGCACTCAATCGTGTTCGCCTGTTGATCTTTATGCAGGATATATTCATGCAACCCAATCATGCGATGTTGACCCGCACACCTGCGCGTTTCAGTCCTACTCTACTAGCACTGGCTTGTGCTTCACTCAGCCCAATCGGCTATGCTGCACCTTTAGCCACCCATGCAGTGATATTAAGTCCAGACACCCAACCAACCAGCCACTCGACTGCCGAGCACCGCACACCAGCGCACACCAATACAACGCCATCCCCAATCGAACCATCCAAGACCAATCTGCCTGACACCCAAAGCCCAGAAGCCGAGCTACCCACCTTGGTGATCACTGCCAATCGATCAGGCACCAACCTGAAGCATACGCCTGCATCAATCAGCAAGATCAACATCAACAGCATTGAAGATAAACGAGCAACTTTTGTCGGGCAGTTGTTAAATAATGTCGCTGGGGTCTACACCAATGATCTGGGCAATGAACAACACATGATGTCGATCCGACAGCCAATCAATACCGCTGCGGTCTATCAATATCTCGAAGATGGTCTATCCATCCGCCCTGTGGGCATGTTTAATCATAATGCGCTGTATGAGCTAAATTTGGCAGGAATCGCGGGCATTGAAATTCTGCGAGGCCCTGCCAGTAGCCTATATGGCAGCAACGCCGTGGGTGGCACGATTAATTTTTTAACCCAAGCACCCAGCACGATCCCCAGCGCTGAAATTGGCCTGCAAAGTAGTAGTGAGGGCTTCCGACGGCTGGATGTGTCTGCCTCAGATACCTTTGACAGTGCTATCGGTGAACATGGCGTCCGCTTGTCCGCATACGCCAGTCAGCGGGGCAGCAGTTGGCAACAACACGCCGAAAGCGAAAAGCAAAGCCTGACGCTACGGCACGATTGGACACTCTCTGATCAGACCCAATTGAAAAACATCTTAACCTACAACCATCTGTATACAGACATGACAGGTGGCCTCAATACGGATGATTTTTCCACTCGAAAAGGCTACAGCTACCAGACTTTTACTCATCGAGAAGTCACGGCAAGCCGCCTGTCGAGTCAGCTCAGTCACCAGTGGACACCTGCGCAACATACCCAAGCCACACTCTACTACCGCGATAATCAAACCGACCAGAATCCCAGCTATAACATCCGTACTAATCTGGATGCCAACCGACAACCAACAGGCACGTATAGCAGTAAAATCACCGAAAACAGCTTTCAATCCTACGGTCTGGATCTACAACACCGCATGACCCAAGATCAAGTCACATGGGTCTTTGGGCTATTGGCGGAACACACCCCCACGCAAGCCCGCACGACCGATATCCATGTACAGCGCGATCCCACCAGCTTGCGTTATATTGGGTTTGATCGACGTGGTCTGCTGCGGGACTTTGCGGTAGATATCCGAAATCACGCCGTCTACGGACAAGCAGACTGGGCGATTTTGCCGACATTACATCTGGTTGGCGGGGCACGATACGATCATATTCGCTATCAATACCGTAACCATCTCACCCCATCCAGTACCACAGGTGCAGCCGATGAGTCACGCCATTATCGCACTGTGAGTCCCAAGCTGGGCATCATCTGGAACATCAATCCACAACTTGACCTGTACAGCAACTACGCTCAAGGTTTTGTCCCGCCTGAAGTGAGCAGTTTATATGGAGCTAACTTGCAAGTCCCTAACCTGACCGAGGCGACCTTTGACAATGTTGATTTAGGACTACGTTTCAGCAGTGTAGACCGTCGTGTACAGGGCGAAATCACCCTATACCGTCTAGATGGCAAAGATGAGCTGATCAACTATACCTTGCCGAACAATCGCCGCGAACCGCGTAACGCGGGTCAAACCCGTCATCAGGGTGTCGAATTGGGTGGTCGCTGGTCAATCCATCCCCAGTATCAACAGTCACTTAAACTCTCAGCTACCCTTGCCGAACATGAGTACCGTGATTATCGTCCATCGGAAAGCACCAACTTTAGTGGCAATACCATTCCGAATGCCCCCAAAGTGATTGGCTCTGTCGAATATCAGATTCAGCCTATTCCCGCCTTACAACTCTCTATCGAAGGACAGTACCTAGATCACTATTGGCTGAATGATGCCAATAGCGTCCGCTACGATGGACATACTTTGTTGCACCTACGCGCCAACTATCGTCGAGCTGCTTATGAACTGTATGGGCAAATCCTGAATGCCACAAACAAGCATTATGCCGACAGCAGTTCCTTTAGCAACAATCAAGCCAGCTATACCCCTGCCGCACCACGTACCTATTTAGTAGGTCTTCGCTATTATTTTGGTGAGTGATCCATGTCCGCATCCACACTCAAAACCCTCCTCCGCGCTCATCGCTGGATTGGCCTTATACTCTGTGTGCCGCTACTACTCTGGGCTGTGACGGGCGTATTACACCCGATCATGAGTGCTACCCAGCCACAACCCACCAAGCGTATGCCACCACCACAAGTGTTGGATTTGACCGTGGTACGGCCGTTGCCTGCTGTGCTACAGCAATCAGGCTATCAGCACATCACCCAAGCACAAGTGGTACAACTGAGCCAGAACCAACTGGCCTATCGCATCGTCGATAATCAAACCATTGGCTATTACGCAGCGGATACAGGTCAACCACTGCCACAAGGTGAGCAACAGCATCTCAGTCGATTAGTTGCTTGGTATACAGATCGGCCAGTCTCGACGATTCAGCATATCCAGCGGGTTGATCAGTTCAATGATGACTACCCCAGTGTTAATCGCATTTTGCCCGTCTGGCGGGTCGATTTGGAACATGGCCTACGCGCCTACCTTGATCCCAGCCAAGATCGCTTGGTGACACTGTCCAATGACCCAAAATATTGGATGTCACGCTTGTTTCGACTAGGGCATACATGGTCTTGGGATGAGGCTCAGCTCCCTGCTGACCGCTGGCTCAAGACCATAGTGTTGCTCGGTGGCATTGGCATAGCCATAGTTGGACTATTGTTATTTATACGACTCAAGAATCGCAAAGGACAACGCCTTGTGAGTCGCCCTATGCAACGCTGGCATCGCAGAATGGGTGTAGTTGCGGCGCTGTTTGCAATCTGCTGGATGCTGAGTGGACTG
>JAYXXU010000261.1:0-11617 GCA_036019135.1 Pseudomonadota bacterium
ATAACCACAACTGATGCGGTATCAACCAAATCAAACCATAAAAACTATAATAAATACCCAATTGAATCATTGTTTTGGTTCGATGATAGGTATGACAGTTGCGATACCGTCGCATAATCAACAGCAACCAGATCACCACAAAGACTGCATAACCCCAGATAAACCCTTGGTTAATAGACTCAGGCGTCAGCAGATCAATCATATCGTTTGTGGCGACCTCACTTCAGGCTATTGAACATCTTATGATCGCTCCTCGCATGACGCGATGCGTGACCAGCTAGGATGATCCAGAAGTCAAGCCTACACTGAGTGGCAACGGATGTAACAGCGATTCGCTATAGCCCATACCAAAACCCTTCAATGCTGCACATTTAGCGCATTACAGTATCGGCGCGACACGCAATACTTTAGCCTGTAACGTCGCCAAACCCTGTCGCATCTGTGCCTGTAACAGATCGGTCAGGCTGTGAATATTATGCCCCTCTGGATCAATCGCAGCCAATGGCAGCACATGTACCGTCACCTGTGGATGCACCAACACCTGCTGTATATGTTCACCTAGACTGACATCATCAATAAACGGCACTACCAGATCCAACTGTCCGTCGGGGGTGACATAGCAAATCACTACGGGCTGAATCCGCGTGCCTGTCTCTAATGCTGCTCTTAAAATTTTGCCGTGAATACGCTTAACCTGACGGCCATCAGTGGTGGTGGCTTCGGGAAAAAACAAAATCGGTAGTTTTTGGCGTAAAAAACCTGCCACCTGATCACTGACTTGATTGGCATCGCCTGAACCACGACGCACAAATACCGAGCCACCTGCCCGCGCCAAACGACCAAAAATGGGATAGTCTGCAATTTCAGCTTTTCCCAAAAAAAACACGCGTGCCAATGAACCAATCACAGGGATATCAATCCATGAAATATGGTTGGCCACCCATAATGCATGCTCTCGCGGCATCTCGCCATGCAGCTCGACAGTCACCCCCAACGAGCGACACATCCGCCGACAGAACTCCTGCACCAAAGCAGTATGTTGCGGCTGGTTTGGCTCGACCATGGCACCAGAGGTGATCGCCATGCCGAAACCATGCCCGACCGTTGCCAACAGCCCCAGCCCGCGTCGCCAGATTGTCCATTGACGCTTGGCCTGCTGGGCAAGGGGTAAACGCATGGCGCTGGGTTGAAGTGCTGTCATATGCTATTACTCATCTTCACACGGTATGCTTGGAGTATACCCAAGCGCAAAGCAAGTCCAAGCCCATGATCGGACAGCTCGAACCGCTCAATACGACATTTGATCTAAAAATTGCGTGAATTTTGTCCAAAACGGCCAAAATAGCGCTGATCCATCTCTGCTATCGGCATCCACACCAGCACATCTGCACAGTGAAACACAGGATCAAAACAGGCCGATGTACCAACTCTGGCATTCATGCGCAGATAGGCTTTTAACAGCGGTGGCAAAACAGGATCATGACTCAATGCGGTGGGAGGTAGATAACGACGTGGCGGCACAGCAACGGATAGACGCTGAGTCTCTGGCAATCGATCTAACCAACCCTGACAATCACCCGCACCTAGTGCAATTGAAGCGCAGCCCATCAATGTATCAATTTTCCAGTCGGCTACCACCATTCCAATCCCTTGCCACAGCGTATTAATCGCAGCCGCAGAACGATAGTCAGGATGCACACACGTACGGCCAAGCTCTAACACATGACCCGTTTGCTGTGCCAATAACGCCCCTAAATGAAACTCCTGCTCGCTATAAAACCCGCCAGCCAACCGTGCGCGATGCTGATCTAACAATCGTGTGGTTGCAATCAGACGATCCGCATCATACACCAACAAATGCGCACAATACGCATCCAAACGTTCTTCATCTAGCCCATTGCTAAAACTCAGGCCAAACTCAGCCCCGAACACCTGCGCTCGTAGGCGCTGCGCCGCCTGTACATCCACCACACCTGTTGCCAACCGTGCGGTCAGCACAGGCCGCTGCGGTTTGGTTGATCGTGCAGTTGCATAATGCTGGGGATTGGTTGGTTCAGCAGAACGCATTGAATTAGACATCGCCATACTCATCTTCTTTTGAACTAACTCACAGTCTGTCATGTGCTGTTGTCCAGTCGATGACATTGGATTGACAGTTTGATGACACCTTTGTCATACACACCGATCAAGATCATCCGTAAAACCCATACGCTGCCTACACGCCAAACGCTAAAATCAGCTATGATCGACATCTGACCTGTTGTCAAATTTGAGGATCTTAATCACTTGGAATTATTTGAACGCCACCAAGGGGGTGAACGCGCCTTACTGGTGCATATGAGCATTCGTCAGCTTGAAGAACTGGATGTCGAAGAATTCAAACTGCTCGCACAATCCGCAGGCGCAACCATCATTGATCTGATCACAGGCTCGCGTCCCAAACCTGATGCCAAGCTGTTTATTGGCTCAGGCAAAGCTGAAGAAGTGGCTGAGCGGGTCAAGGCTGAAGCAATTGACTTGGTGATTTTTGATCACAGCCTCACACCTGCTCAAGAGCGCAATCTGGAGCGCTATTTTGAATGTCGTGTGATTGACCGCACGGGATTGATTTTAGATATTTTTGCCCAACGAGCCCGCACCTTTGAGGGCAAATTACAAGTCGAGTTGGCACAGCTTGACCATTTAGCCTCTCGCTTGGTACGCGGCTGGACACACTTAGAACGCCAAAAAGGCGGGATTGGGATGCGTGGACCAGGTGAAACACAGCTCGAGACAGATCGACGCTTGCTCCAAATCCGAGTCACTCAGCTCAAAGACCGCCTCGAAAAAGTCCGCCAAACGCGCCATCAAGGCCGCGCCGCCCGCCAAAAAGCCGCGATTCCAACCGTGTCCTTGGTTGGCTATACCAATGCGGGCAAGTCCACCCTGTTTAATCGTTTAGCCGACAGCGATGTCTATGCAGCCGATCAACTGTTTGCCACACTTGACCCGACATTACGCCGTCTGGATTGGACAGGGTTGGGTCGCTTGGTGCTGGCGGATACTGTGGGTTTTGTGCGGCATTTGCCACACGCCTTGGTTGATGCCTTCCGTGCCACACTCGAAGAAACACTCGAAGCGGACTTGCTGTTACATGTGATTGATGCCAGTAGCCCCGAAATGCATGAGCAAATCGAAGCTGTCGAGGCCGTCCTCAAAGAGATCGGCTGCAATGTCCCGATCCTGAAGGTCTACAACAAAATTGACCTGTCTGGTGATGCACCATCCAGCCATGAACATGCCCCCAATAAACCTGATCGAGTCTATGTATCAGCGCACACTGGCGCTGGCCTATCACTCTTGCGTGAAGCGGTACGCGTGTGTCTATCAGGTCAACTGCACCACTATGAGCTGACCCTGCCACCGCAAGCAGGCAAGCTACGCAACCAGTTGTATCAACTGGATGTGGTCGAACATGAAGCAAACTTGGATAATGGCGCAAGCGTCCTCCGTGTACGCTTGCCACATGACCGCATGGCACAACTGCTGGCACAAGCACAGCTTAGTGTCGATGCAGTATTGCCAACCGAACAAGCGATACGCTTTCATCGGACGTTAGAGCCTTTCGAGCAGATTGAGCCGCAACCAGATGATCTCGCTGATCTGTACCCATCTGTTGAGTCCATTGATCCATGATACGCTCGTCTGTCGACTGGCCAGCCTTAGGTGCAACCTTATTGCTGGTGATTGTCTGTCGTGAACTGTCGGTCTGGCTGATGGGATGGGTCGGTTATGCTGCGCTTGGCAATTTGGTTGGGCTCTTTGCCTTGCTGGCAATTCTGTTGATCTATCGACGCTTCCATACCATTTCTGCCCGCCTGATTGATGCCAATACACGGATCATGAAAGAAAGCGCTTTGGCTTTTTTGCCAATTGCGGCAGGTGCAGGCGTGATGATGGCGAGCCTAGGCGGTGAGTTGGGCTGGTTTATTTTGGTCATGACGGTCAGCACACTGTTACCCTTATGGGGTTACGCATGGTTATCCAAGCGCTGGCTGGCTGAACGCACACCAACGGACATACGCTAACACAGTCGTTTTAATACAATCCATTAGGTAGATACACCTTGATGTTGCTCTCTGTCTTGGCTGGACTGATGCTGACCCTCGCTGCCCATCTGGTTGCACGGCTGCTGGGTCAACGCTGGCCAAAGCTGCCCGTAGTAGTGGTGTCGGTCGGCTTGGTCATGCTGTGGCTGTGGCTGTTGCGCTGGCCATATGTTGACTATTTTAATGCGGTCGGTAAGATTTTTGATCATCTGTTGGGCTATGTCACGGTCGCACTAGCCATTCCATTGGCAGTCATGCGCTTTGATGACTTGCCGTTAAAACGGCTGGGTAACCTTTTGCTCTTGGCAACGCTGACAGGGGCTGCACTGCCGATGGGGTTGGCATGGTTGCTGCATTTGTCTGAGCCGACTATTTTGGCTTTTGCAACGCGTGCCGTGACCACCCCGATTGCGCTCAACATCGCCAGCTTGATTGATGCACCACTGGCATTGGTCAGTTTGATTGTGATTGTATCAGGCTTGATTGGGGCTGCCGTGTCACCGCTGCTGCTGCGCAATGTACATGATGAACGCGCCGTCGGATTGGCCTTGGGATTAGCAGCACATGCGATTGGCACAGTTGAAGCATGGCAGCGTAGTCCCGTTGCTGGACGCTATGCTGCGTTTGGAATGGCGGTGAATGGGGTGATGACCGCGATTTGGTTACCCTTGGTGTTTTATGCATTTGGGCATACGGTGTAGATTGAAAACAACATCCCGCGCACTGCTGTATAGCTGTCGTACCCAATGCTGGATTGGGCTCGTGCTTTTTGCTAGCTTGCTCGGCATCGGTAGCTATGTATTGTCGCCATATACCACAACATGGCATCTGAAACGCCAACTAGGACTTGGCTCAACTCAGCACCAAGTCGAAGCTGCGGCGATTGAGCATATCCTACCCGCCGCACTATGGCAGCATCCCAAACCCTCAGCCACGCCACAAATCGGTGGGCATGGTCAGCACTACCTTGATACCCTGTGGCCAGTCTTGCAACAACAGGCACATCAAGCACAGTTTTTGCGGCTACAGCTTCAGTTTTATGCGCATGAACAGATCACACAGGGTTACCAAGATTCTCCCAATCAGTTTGTGCTACAACTGGGGCAATCTGAGCAACTACGGATACAACTCCAGCGCCAAGGATTTTGGCGCTGGCAAGTTTATTCATTATGTAGCAGTGCCGCACAACCACTACTGGATTTGAATACCTGTCCATCTGACAGTCGATAGGCCAACAACGAGCCACCCCACACACAACCGCCGTCTAGTGGCATCACGTCCAATGATGGCAACTTGCCCTCTAGCGCTGCCCAATGCCCGAACAAGCGTAGCCGTGGTGTGCGCTCAATCGACTGCCAATCAAACCAAGGTAAAAATCCATCTGGCATCTCAGCCTCTAAGGCATCTTTGAACGAAAACTCCAATCGGCCACTGGCGGTACATAAACGCATGCGGGTCAAATAGTTGGTAATCACACGCAACCGTGCAACCCCCATCAAATCAGCATCCCAGCGGTCTGGCTGATTGCCATACATTTCACACAAGAACTGATCCAGCACCGCCAAATCAGCCCGTAATACCGCTTCTACCTCTTGCGCATAGCCCGCCGCTTGTTGCACCGTCCAAATCGGAGGAATCCCTGCATGGGTCAACACCGTACGCGCATCAGGTAACAACAACAGTGGCTGCTGGCGCAACCAATTCAGCAACTCCGCCGCATCGGGTGCGTTCAAAATTGGCTCAGTCAGGTCTTTTTTGCGTAACTTGGCAAACCCACGCCATACCCCAATCAAATTCAAATCATGATTGCCCAGTACCGTTTTGGCCGCACCCAGATCAGATAGACGCTTCACCTCGCGCAAGGTACTGAGAGAATCCTCCCCGCGCGCCACCAGATCCCCCGCAAACCACAAGCAGTCTTGCCGCTCATCGAACTCAATCAAGTCTTTGAGCTGTTGCAGTGCTGCAAAACATCCCTGCACATCACCGATGATATAGTCATGGCGTTTGTTCATTCGCACAGCACGCTCCACACAGTACACCCCACTTAGCCCATGACATCGCTCAAGGCCACAAATTGCGCCACGCTCAACGTCTCAGGCCGCGCCATCGGATCAATACCCGCCCGCGCAAAGCCTGCATCGTCAATCTGGCCTTTTAAGCTACTGCGTAAGGTTTTGCGCCGCTGGGTAAACACATGCGCCACCACCTGACTAAAGTGCTTTTCATTGGCAGCCTGAATCGGCTTATCAGTGTAGGGCTGCAAACGAAACACTGCACTGGTGACCTTGGGTGCAGGCACAAAAGCACCCGCAGGCACTTCAAACAAAAACGTCGGCTGACAAAAATACTGCATCATCACCGACAGTCTTCCATAGGTTTTGCTGTTCGGCGGGGCAACAATCCGATCCACCACTTCTTTTTGCAGCATAAAATGCATATCTTGAATCTGACCATCATACTGCAACAGATGAAACAACAACGGCGTTGAAATGTTGTACGGCAGATTACCCACCACGCGTAGCCGATCTTGCGGCTGCCCACGCAATAGACTCGGAAAATCAAACCGCAGCGCATCCGCTTCGACGATGGTTAGCTTACTCGGATCAGACACCCGATTCGGCAGTCCCGCCGCCAGATCACGGTCTAGCTCCACCACAGTCAAATGCTCAGCGCGATTGAGCAATGGTGCGGTCAATGCGCCAAGACCTGGGCCAATTTCCACCAAAAAATCCCCTGACTTGGGGGCGACTGCATTGACGATTTTGTCAATGACCCGTTGATCATGCAAAAAATTCTGCCCAAAACGCTTGCGCGCCTGATGACCTGAGCCTTTTAACTCATGTTTTTTCATTTCATCGGAAGGGTTCAAGCGTGATCCTCAAAAAAATAGCACATCAGCCTTGGTGAGCCGCCATATCCAGTGCCAAGGCAATCGCCACTTTTAGGCTATCGGGCTTGGCCTGTCCTGTTCCTGCCAAAGACAGTGCGGTACCATGATCAACTGATGTTCGAATAAAGGGCAAGCCCAAGGTAATATTGACCGCCTCACCAAACCCCTGCGACTTTAACACAGGCAGTCCCTGATCATGATACATTGCCAACACCGCATCTGCGCCCAACAAATGTTGCGGTGTAAATAACGTATCCGCAGGCAATGCTGAGCCAACATTCACCCCTGCGGCACGATAACGTGACAAGACAGGCTCAATAATCTCAATTTCTTCACGACCTAAATGCCCTGACTCGCCTGCATGCGGGTTCAGGCCACAGACCAAAATCTTTGGTCGCGCAATGGCAAACTTCGATTGTAAATCCGCCAGCAAGATATCCAACACCTGATGTAGCAAAGGCTGGGTAATCGCATTAGGTACAGCGCGTAATGGCAGATGGGTCGTCGCCAATGCTACCCGTAGCGTTGGCGTGGCCAACATCATCACCACACGCTGGATGCCTGCTTGCTCCTGAAAAAACTCGGTATGCCCACTAAAAGCAATCCCTGCGTCATTAATCACTGATTTTTGGACAGGTGCCGTGACCACACCCGCCGCCTGACCCGTCAGACATTGCTCAGCCGCATAGCGCAATTGTGCCAAAACATAACCTGCATTCGCAGGATTCAGCTGACCTGCCTGTACGGGCTGTGCTGTCGGAATATGCATCACATACAACTCGCCCCGTGCGGCAGGCTGCACCTGCCCCTCATAGGGGATCAGCCGCACTGCTAAGCCAAGCTGTGCCGCACGCTGCAACAACAGAACTTGATCCCCCAACAGTACCAATGGCCGAGACCACACCTCACTTGCCAGCATCAAACTAATATCAGCACCAATTCCTGCTGGCTCACCTGTGGTCAGATACAATGGACTCATCACAATCGCTTAATCTTGTCATCAGAGGTGATCTATTATGACCCAAAACAACGCCACACATCGCGCAGGAGAAATCACAGCCAAAAAAAATGACTCCGCTACGGAGTCATTTTTTGGCTGACTAGCTGACTGGCTAATTAGAAGCGATAGCCGAGTTTCAAGCCTGCTGCAATCGCAGTGTTGTCCTCAAAACGGCCAACTTCCGTACCTGAGCTGACTTTGGCCACTGCATCCCCCAGCCACAAGTAACGCACACCCAGCGAGACATCGATATTTTCAACTGGCGAATAACGCGCGCCTACACCTAGACTCCAAAAACCAACTGTCGGGCCAAGCGTGGTAATCGGATCACCTGCACCACTATCCCAACCCACTGCCACATTACCTGACCACTGCTGGTTCAGCTTACGTCCCACACCCAATGATGCCGACCATTGATCATCGGTGTAGTCCAGTAGATTCAGAGGGCGACCCGCCGCTGCGTTTGCGGTTTGCTCAAACATCGGTGGGCGTACCTGTACACCTGACCATTCAACCCAGCGCACATGACCAAACATCAAAGTATCCGCCATGATACCCGTCTGGAAGTCAAGGTTAACTGACTGTGGCGTGCTAATTTTAGTGACACCGCGTGACTGTTGCAAAGGCTGCTGTACTGCTGCTGCTAAACCAGCGATCTGTGCTGCTCCAGCTCGCTGCTCAGCAGATAAAGCTGGATTAGCGGCTGCACCTAACGCAGCGGCTTGAATCGTTGGAGCCGCGGCTTGGACGTTCCCACCCGCTGCGACCAAAATTGGGGCAAAGGGCGTGGGCTGTCCTGTAGCAGCGCCTGTTACAGCACCTGCCAGCGCAAGATCGAACGGAAATGTATTTGTCTCACGCGTATCAAAACTATGATCAATTTCAGAACGATAGGTCAATGCTACGCGCAAAGCAATGTCAGGCATCTCAAAGGCTGCACCTGCCACATAGCCTAGACCTGCATCGCCGCGAATCTTGGCATCATATCCATCAAACACTTGATACGCTGCGCCACGCAGTGCAACATCGCCTTTCATATACTGGAGTGCAGGCCCTGCATATAGGGTCACATTTGGCATCGGCTTAAAGCCCAATAGCGCAGTCAAGTTGTTGCTATTCAACTCAACACTAGTACGCTCACCGTTAGATGACACAAAATTATTGTTGCCTTGAAACTCCGCTTCCGCACCAAACGGTTCATCGTAGAGTAGTGCAAAAGAAAACTGCTCACTCGGTTGTACCTTCAAACTGGCAGAAGCGAGCTGATAGTCTTTGGCCATTTCAGTGATTCGATTGCCATTGTTATCTACCCCACTCACCTCAGGACTTAAGTAAGCATAGCTCACTTCGACATAATCACCTGGCTGGAACAGATTAAGGATGGATTGACCTGAACGATCAAGAGCAGCGGCATGAAGACTCGCGAGGGGCATGGAAATCAGGATACATGCATATAAAGGCTTAAGAGTCATAACATCATTCCTTGAAAAGCCTGACTTACCGTCAGTCAAAAACACAGAAGCCAGATACAGCGCACGCAGACAGCGATGCTGTACAAGACAACACACGATTTACCTTTAAATCACAACGCCCATCTTAGCAAGAAAGATTTGGCGATTTTGGTCACCGCCCATCGGGTAGTATGACTGACCAGTATTGACTTAAATTTGACTTTCAACGTCGCCACAGTCATTGCTTTTTTCATAAAGCAATGAATTTTCTCAGCCATGAGATACCCACTCAGATTATTTCAGACCAGATGGATTGCGAAGACGCATACAAATCACCTATAATCCGCGCTCAATTTTGTTGTGTCTGCTCCCTAGGCACAACCAACGATAATAGGCAATGTGCAATGAAGACCCTCAGCGCTAAGCCAGCAGAGGTACAACACGACTGGTTCGTAGTTGACGCTACTGGTAAAACCCTCGGTCGCCTCGCGACTGAAATTGCTCGCCGTCTACGCGGTAAGCACAAGACTAGCTACACTCCTCACGTTGATACAGGCGACTACATCGTCGTGGTTAACGCTGAAAAACTGGTGGTCACCGGCAATAAAGCCCAAGACAAAATGTACTACCGCCACAGTGAATATCCAGGTGGTCTGAAAGAGACCAACTTCACCAAGTTGATCGCTCACAAGCCAGAAGAAGTCCTGCAACGCGCCGTAAAAGGCATGCTGCCAAAAGGACCTCTAGGCTATGCCATGATCAAAAAGATGAAAGTGTATGCAGGTAGCGAACATCCGCACGCTGCACAACAGCCTCAAGTCTTGGACATCTAAGGAACTGACATGGAAAAGAATTACGGTACAGGCCGTCGTAAGACCGCAACCGCCCGTGTGTTTCTGTCCGCAGGCACAGGCAACATCACCATCAACAACCGTTCACTGGATATCTACTTTGCACGTCCAACCGCGCGCATGGTCGTTCGTCAGCCGCTCGAGCTAATCGATGCTGTTGAAAAATATGATATCTTCGTCACCGTTAAAGGCGGCGGCATGGGTGGTCAAGCAGGTGCAATTCGTCACGGCATTACCCGTGCGCTGATCGCTGCTGATGAGACATTGAAGCCAGCACTGCGTCAGGCAGGTTTCGTGACCCGTGATGCGCGTGAAGTTGAGCGTAAGAAAATCGGTCTACGCAAAGCGCGTAAGCGTCCACAATACTCCAAGCGTTAATCGACACTTGGTCTCGCAAACCCCAGCCTGTCTGGGGTTTGTTGTTTCTATGTGCTAGAAAAATCCGTTAATTTGTGCTCTGATGATGCAGTTTTGTGGCTTTTTGGCACAGATTTCTTTAGTATTGCCACAAAATTTTAATGGGCTTTGCCGCCCATGCGTGCTTGTCTGGAGGAAACCTCAATGAGTAGTGCCGAGGGCGTCAATGTCAGCCGCCGCCGCATGCTGATCGGAACTACAGCCGTGGTTGGTGGCGTAGGTATGGTTGCAGCCGTTGCGCCGTTTGTGAAGTCTTGGAACCCAAGTGCCAAAGCCAAAGCGGCTGGTGCACCTGTGACCCAAGATATTAGCGCAATCGAAGCTGGTCAAATGATCGTAGTCGAATGGCGTGGTATTCCCGTTTTTGTGGTCAATCGTACCGCAGAGATGGTAGCGAATCTGCCCAAAAACGATGATCAAATTGCAGATCCCGCATCAGAAAAATCGGAACAACCCGATTACGCCAAGAACCCCACTCGCTCAAGAACCCCAGAAGTCATGGTGGTGACTGGTGTTTGTACCCATCTGGGCTGCGCACCAAACTACCGTCCTGAAGTTGGCGCAGCCGACCTCGGTGGTTCTAACTGGGTTGGTGGATTTTTCTGCCCATGTCATGGCTCCAAGTACGACTTGGCCGGACGGGTGTTTAAAGGTCAACCGGCGCCCGCTAACTTATCGGTACCCCCGTATGTGTTAGATGGCAATATCCTGACCATTGGTGAGGGCTAATTCATGAGCATGGGTAAAAAATTCATGTCGTGGGTCGATGCGCGTTTCCCCGCGACAGAGACCTACGAATATCACATGTCCAAATACTACGCGCCGAAGAACTTCAACTTCTGGTATTTCTTTGGCGTATTGTCCATGGTCGTCTTGGTCAACCAGTTCGTAACTGGGATCTGGCTGACCATGATGTT
>JAYXXU010000262.1:0-11003 GCA_036019135.1 Pseudomonadota bacterium
CACCACCCCGCGTCACACAGGTCAGAGGCTCTTCGGCAACCATGACAGGCAAACCTGTTTCGCGCGATAGCAACTTATCGAGATTACGCAGCAATGCACCGCCACCCGTCAACACAATGCCACGCTCAGCAATATCGGCAGACAATTCAGGCGGAGTCTGCTCTAGCGCAGTCTTGACTGCACTGACAATCGACGACAATGCATCCGAAATCGCCTCTAACACTTCCTCAGAGTTGATCACAAATGAGCGTGGCACACCTTCGGCCAAATTACGTCCACGCACCTCGATCTCGTCAACCTGACCGTCGGCAAACGCCATACCGACGCCTTGCTTGATCCGCTCGGCCGTGGTTTCACCGATGATGCAACCATGCGCTCGACGTACATAGGTCACAATATGCTCATCAAACAGATCACCACCAACGCGGATGGACTCTGCATAGACACAGCCCGACAGCGAAATAATCGCAATCTCAGTTGTACCACCACCAATATCCACCACCATCGACCCACAAGCCTGCTCGACGGGCATGTCTGCCCCAATCGCAGCGGCCATCGGTTCTTCAATCAGGCGGACATCGCGCGCACCAGCATTCAGCACAGCCTCGCGAATCGCCTTACGCTCCACCAACGTGGATTTACACGGCACACAGACCACCACACGCGGTGCAATCGGCCAAATGGTGCGCTCATGCACCTTTTGGATAAAGTGCTTGAGCATGGTTTCAGTCACTTCAAAGTCCGCAATCACCCCGTCCTTGAGAGGTCGAATCGCTGAGATGTTGGCGGGTGTCCGTCCCAGCATCTGTTTGGCATCCAGTCCAACCGCAGCAACGGTCTTGGTGTAACCTTGATGGCGAATCGCAACGACCGTGGGTTCATTGAGTACAATGCCTTTATTCGGCATATAAACCAATGTATTCGCTGTACCCAGATCAATGGCAAGATCTGTTGAAAACAGACCAAACAAACGTTTGAGGATCACAAGACATTCCAGATAAAGACAGGCAGAGAGAGTTGTCGCATCGCAAGGACGCAACTTTAACCAAACACAGGCATTTGGACAAGTCAGCGTCTTATGATAACTTGCCGCAAACGTCTTTTAACTGCTGATTTTTGATCGAGGGACACATGGCTGATTCCAGCGCACCACTGACCGCAGACAATGTACAGCAAATCGCGCTGCTTGCTCGCTTACAATTGTCCGACCAACATACCACAGCCTATGCCGACAGTCTAAACCGCGTGCTGAGCTTAATGGATGCCTTGGCTCGCGTTGATACTGATGGTGTTTTACCAATGGCCAGTCCACATGACAATCCGCAACCGCTGCGGGCTGATCGCGCTACCGAGCCAAATCGGCGTGAGGATTATCAAGCGATAGCCCCCGCAACACAGGACGGACTGTACCTCGTCCCGAAAGTCATTGAGTAACCCAACCAATTTGTAACTTTTTTGGAAAAAATCATGTCCGAATTGCACTTGCTCAGTCTGAGCGAACAAATCAATGGATTGGCACAGGGTCAATTTTCATCGGTTGAGCTAACCCAGCATTATTTAGATCGTATTCAGGCCATCGACCCAACACTGAACAGCTTCATCACCGTGACAGCAGAACAGGCGCTCGTACAAGCCGAAGCAGCCGATAAAGCGCGTGCAGCGGGCAATGCCTCTGCCCTGACAGGAATTCCAATTGCGCACAAAGATATTTTTTGCACACAAGGCATCAAAACCTCATGTGGCTCTAAGATGCTGGATAATTTCATCGCCCCATACAATGCCAGCGTCATTGAGCAGACCAACCATGCTGGGCTGGTGATGTTGGGCAAAACCAACATGGATGAGTTTGCGATGGGCTCATCCAATGAAAGCTCGTTTTATGGCGCAGTCAAAAACCCTTGGCACATGGATCGGGTTGCAGGGGGGTCATCGGGTGGTGCAGCCGCGGCCGTGGCGGCCGATCTCGCCCCTTTGGCCACTGGCACAGATACAGGCGGCTCTATTCGCCAACCTGCTGCATTTTGTGGCCTGACGGGGCTAAAACCCACCTATGGTCGGATATCGCGTTTTGGCATGATTGCGTATGCATCGAGTCTGGATCAGGGTGGGCCTATGGCGCGCGATGCGTTCGGCTGCGCGCAACTACTACAAGTCATGGCAGGACACGATACCAAAGACTCCACCAGCGTTGATCGCCCTGTTGAAGACTACGTCAGTGGCCTGAACCAGTCACTGCAAGGCTTACGCGTTGGCGTTCCCAAACAGTATTTTGCCGAGGGTTTAGATGCTGAGGTCAAAACCCAAATCGAAGCGGCACTCAAGCAACTCGAAGCACTCGGCGCAACGCTGGTAGAGATTGAACTCACGACCACAGATGCAGCGATTCCCGCCTATTATTTGATTGCACCTGCTGAAGCCTCCTCCAATCTGTCACGCTATGATGGCGTGCGCTATGGGTATCGTTGTGCTGACCCCAAGGATTTGACTGATTTGTATATGCGCTCTCGCTCAGAAGGCTTTGGCAGCGAAGTCCAGCGCCGTATTCTGATTGGGACTTATGCATTATCGGCGGGTTACTACGATGCTTATTATCTTAAAGCCCAAAAAGTCCGCCGCCTCATTCAGCAAGATTTTCTCAAGGCATTTGAGCAATGTGATGTGATTGCAGGACCGACTGCGCCGACCACTGCTTATGCCTTGGGGGCAAAACAAGACCCTGTTTCGATGTATTTGGGTGATATCTATACCATTGCCGTGAATCTCGCAGGCTTACCCGCGATCAGCACACCTTGTGGGTTTGATGCTGATCACTTGCCGATTGGCCTGCAACTGATCGGCAACTACTGGCGTGAAGCCCAATTGCTGGCCATTGCACACCAATATCAACAACACACCGATTGGCACACCCAACGTGTGCCACTGACCCTGGCACAGGAGGCGTAAGCAATGGCAAAACTCGTTCATGGCTGGGAAGTCGTCATTGGTCTAGAAATCCATTGCCAACTCAACACCCAAAGTAAAATTTTTTCGGGCAGTCCGACGACATTCGGGGCAGAACCTAATACCCAAGCCAGCTTGATTGATCTGGCATTACCGGGTGTATTGCCCGTGTTAAATACCGAGGTGGTCAATAAAGCCATTCGCTTTGGGCTTGGGATTGATGCTGAAATCGGGCGTGCTTCTGTTTTTGCCCGTAAAAACTACTTTTATCCTGATCTGCCCAAAGGCTATCAAATCAGCCAAATGGATCATCCGCTTGTTGGCAAAGGCCATGTGGATATTACGCTTGCCGATGGCAGTATCAAACGTGTCGGCGTGACCCGTGCGCATCTGGAAGAAGATGCAGGCAAATCACTGCATGAAGACTTTGCGGGGATGTCTGGCATTGATCTTAATCGTGCGGGTACGCCGCTGCTTGAAATTGTATCTGAGCCCGATATGCGCTCTAGCGAAGAAGCTGTTGCCTATGTTCGCGCCATTCATAGTCTGGTACGGTGGCTTGGCATCAGTGATGGGCACATGGCGGAAGGCTCATTCCGTGTCGACTGTAACGTCTCAGTCCGCCAACCAAACGATGCCTACGGCACGCGCTGCGAACTTAAAAACATCAACTCATTCCGTAACATTGAGCGCGCCATTGAAAGCGAAGTTGAGCGACAAATCGATCTGATCGAAAGCGGTGGTCGAGTGATTCAAGCCACACGGCTATACGATCCTGTCAAAAACGAAACCCGCTCCATGCGCAGCAAGGAAGAAGCCAACGATTATCGCTACTTCCCCGATCCTGACCTGCTACCTGTGGTAATTACTGAGGCACAGATTGAGCAGATTCGGAGTGAACTGCCTGAGTTGCCAGAAGCACGCAAGGCACGCTTTGCCAGCCAATACGGGCTGTCTGCCTATGACGCACATGTCTTGACGGGTTCGCGTGAACTAGCCGACTTTTTTGAAGCGACAGTCGTCACGGCGGGTGGTGATGCTCAAGCCAAACCTGCTGCCAACTGGGTCATGGGTGATCTGCTCGGCGCGCTCAACAAAGCCGAAAAAGACATCACCGACGCGCCTGTCACGCCCGAGCAACTTGGTGGAATGATTGCGCGCATCGTGGACAACACCATTTCTGGCAAAATCGCCAAACAGGTATTTGCCGAGATGATGACAGGTGCAGGCCAATCTGCTGATCAAATCATCAGTGAAAAAGGCCTCAAGCAAGAAACTGATACTGGCGCAATTGAAGCAATGATTCGTGAGGTATTGGCAGCCAATCCTGCAATGGTCGAAGATGTCAAAGGCGGCAAGGAAAAAGCCTTTAATGGTCTGGTCGGGCAAGTGATGAAGGCCAGTCGCGGCAAAGCCAACCCCGCACAAGTCAACGAGCTGATGAGAAAGCTATTGGCTGACTAAACAAGCCACCTAGTGCTGGTCGACCACAGCGCGGCCAGCACCATATTGCGTCAATCTGTGTAAAATGGCGTCGCATGCTTCCAGCGGAAACTGCCCTACAATACTGCTGCTTGCACCGCGGCGCTCGCTTAACCACACTTCAATGCCCTGTTTATACTGTACCAACTCTGCTTTGACTTCAATCTCTGGCTGTACTGGCCGCACAGATTGAAAAATATACACCCCTAAATGCTCCATGCGTAACAAGCGATCAAACCAACGTGCTATGCGCCCGCGCTGACTCCTTAATCCTTGCCCCTCTTTGGCTTGAATCAAATGGGTAAAGTCTGCCACTACTTGTCTCAAATCCTCTGCGGCAACATCACTGTATGGCCATTGAATCACCTGTGTTTTTGACAGGCCTGCACTTTTACTCAGTTGAATCATCAATCTCAGCCAATACTGTGCTTCTTGCTGCGTCAAGGACAACTCAAGTGTACAATCTGCATAACCAACTTTGCCTCGATAAACATCCCCAAAATTGGTCACAGTGACGCGCTGCGTGAGGCTTGCTGTCCACTCAGAGTATATTTTTTTCATCTCACACCTTCCAATCATGGTTGTACCTTGCATACGCTGGCTTATCCATAAGCCACTCGAACGACTGATCGCATGACGCTCTGAACGCAATTCAACTCGCCTAAACAAAAACCCCCACGCTTACGCGTAGGGGTTTTTGTTGAGTCATACGACCAGATAGATGACAAGGCAAATTACATGCCCATACCACCCATACCGCCCATGCCACCCATATCAGGTGCAGCAGCAGGCTTATCATCAGGCACGTCAGTAATCATACACTCGGTGGTCAACATCAAGCCTGCAACCGATGCAGCGTTTTCCAGTGCTGAACGGGTCACTTTGGCTGGATCGAGAATCCCCATTTCCAGCATGTCGCCGTACTCGCCAGAAGCAGCGTTGTAGCCGTAGTTACCAGTGCCGTTTTTAACAGCATTAACCACAACAGACGCTTCTTCACCAGCGTTGGTGACGATCTGACGCAGTGGCGCTTCCATCGCACGACGCAGGATGTTGATCCCCGCAGTTTGGTCATCATTTGCGCCGACCAAATCAGTCAACGCTTGCAGGGCACGTACCAAGGCCACGCCACCACCAGCAACCACGCCTTCTTCAACCGCAGCACGAGTCGCATGTAGCGCATCGTCAACACGGTCTTTTTTCTCTTTCATTTCGATTTCGGTCGCCGCACCGACTTTGATCACTGCCACACCGCCAGCCAGTTTGGCCACACGCTCTTGCAGTTTTTCACGATCATAGTCGCTAGTCGAGTCTTCGATTTGCTTACGAATCGTCGTGACACGAGATTCGATTTCGGCTTTTTGGCCAGCACCATCAACGATCACGGTGTTTTCTTTGCCGACTGTTACTTTACGCGCTGTACCAAGGTCAGACAGTTCGACTTTTTCAAGGCTCATGCCCACTTCTTCACTGATGACCGTACCACCCGTCAAGATTGCGATGTCTTGCAGCATAGCTTTACGACGATCACCAAAACCTGGTGCTTTTACCGCACAGACTTTGATGATACCGCGCATATTATTGACGACTAGTGTTGCCAGTGCTTCGCCTTCGATGTCTTCAGCGATCAACAACAATGGCTTGCCTGATTTAGCCACAGACTCGAGTGTTGGAATCAACTCACGGATATTGGTGATTTTTTTATCGACCAACAGGATCAACGGATTGTCTAGCTCAGCAGTCAGCGTGTCTGGCTTGTTGGCAAAATACGGGCTGATATAGCCACGATCAAACTGCATGCCTTCAACCACATCTAGTGTATCTTCAAAGCCTGAACCTTCCTCGACGGTGATCACGCCTTCTTTGCCGACTTTTTGCATGGCTTCGGCAATCAGATCACCAATCGTTTGATCGCTGTTGGCCGAGATTGAGCCGACTTGCGCAATCGCCTTGGTATCGCTGGCAGGGGTCGAAATGGTTTTGATTTCGCTGACGGCAACACGCACAGCTTTGTCGATGCCACGCTTGAGATCCATTGGATTCATGCCCGCTGCGACGGCTTTCATGCCTTCATTTAGGATAGCCTGTGCCAAAACAGTTGCTGTCGTTGTGCCATCACCCGCGATGTCAGCAGTTTTGCTGGCAACTTCACGCACCAGTTGTGCACCCATGTTTTCAAACTTGTCTTTGAGGCTGATTTCTTTGGCAACCGACACACCGTCTTTGGTGATGTGTGGCGAACCAAAAGACTTATCGATCACCACATTACGGCCTTTTGTGCCTAGGGTCACTTTGACAGCATCAGCCAATACGTTCACACCAGCGATCATTTTTGCGCGGGCAGAATCACCAAATTTAACGTCTTTTGCAGACATGTTCATGCTCCTGAAATTCGTTTAAACACTAACAATACGCAAGACTGCGCAGGGTTTAATGGACTTGGATTAAGCTTCAAGAACCGCAAAAATGTCCGATTCTTTCATGATCAACAGCTCTTCGCCATCGACTTTAACGGTCGTGCCTGCATATTGACCAAACAACACTTTATCGCCAACTTTCACGTCTAATGTACGCACACCCGTGTCGGTGATTTGGCCATTACCGACAGCCAGCACTTCACCTTGCGATGGTTTTTCGGCTGCACTGCCTGGTAACAAAATCCCGCCAGCGGTTTTGGTTTCTTCTTCAACGCGGCGAATGACCACACGGTCATGCAATGGGCGAATATTCATGCGGTTTTCTCCTTTGCGAGTGGGGACAGCACCATGCTGTCCAAAATCGACTGATGCAAGTGTGGGGGTGGGTCAGTTGGCTTCAAGGGACAATGCTAAAAAAAACAGTGAAAATGTGCATTTTTTAATCAGTCGTCTGCAATCGTCTAGAATCCTGCTACGGCCAGAGCATCCCAACCGAAAAGAAGCCACCCAAAACAGGGGAAAAGTCGAGCCGCTCCACCTGTAAATCAGGATAAATCCAGTTAATCGAATTGGGATAGCCTTGCCGTAACCGACTTGAGGTGGCCGTTCCCGCCTGAATGTCCAAAATCGGATGCGAAACGCCCAATTCAAGCTGCTGATTCAGATCAAACACGGCAGGTACATGCAAATGCCCGTGCAGTAGTCCGCTTAGGCCAAAACGACTCCAATGCTGCATAGCACGCGGCATCAAGCGTGGAATTTCATCCTGATCGACCGCGCTACTCACAGCAAAGGGCTGATGCGATATCACGAGCTTCGCTTTGTTATTCACAGCTTGACGTAGGCGCTCACCTGCCTGCCAGATTTGTAGAGTAGAAACACTGCCTTGAGTATGATGATGACGCGCAATCGAATTCACCCCGATCAGGGTAAAATTCGCGGTTTCGAGCGTCGGCTCTAACGTCCCAAAATAACGATGAAAATACGCATATGGCCTGAGCATACGCCGCGAAAAATGAAACAGCGGAATATCATGATTACCCGCCACCACCACCAACGGACAATTGAGGCTATGCAAAAACTGACTGGCCGCCACAAATTGCTCTTCTTTGGCACGCTGCGTCAGATCACCACTAACCACCACCGCCTCTGGTCGACGCTGGGCACATAAACGCTGAATCGCCTGACACACCGCAGGCTGCTCCGTACCAAAATGCAGATCAGACAGATGTAATAACATGCGGCACCATGATCTGTAGGGCATGCTTTGCAACAGCAAAATGCAAAGGCACCTCTGCCCGTACAATCTCACCATCAATCGCCAATTTCATGTGTTTGCAAGCGGCATCAATTCGAATTTGAGTCGCGCAATATTGCTGCACCTCTGGGGCTTGTTCGAACGTCCCCAACTGCATTCGTGCAATCAACGAAAGAATTTGCCAGCGTGTCACCGCACGTACGGCCACCACAGCCAGCTTACCTTGGGTAGCACAATCTGCCAGCTTCAAATGTAAGTCGGCTAACTGCAATTGATTATTGCCAAAAAACACCATCGGCGATTCAATCGGTTGGGCATGTCCATCAATAGTCATTTTGAGTTTTAGTTTTTGGTGTTGGCGCATCAACACCGCAAAACCCGATGCCCAAGCCACCCCGCGATAACGCCCAAAACGTCGATTATCCATTTCACGTTGCTCGATCAAATGCGGATACAACCCAATCGACGCGTTGTTCAAATAAATATATTGATTGATCCGACCCACATGTATCGCACGCGACTGCCCATACAACACAGTCGCAGCCGCCTTCAATGGCTCTAGCGGAATTCCAAGCGCTCGCGCGACATAGTTAAATGTGCCAAACGGAATCACCCCCAACCGAACCGAGGTTGATAACAAATGTTGTGCGACGGTGTTCAATGTGCCATCACCACCGACCACCACCAACACACCATCTTGCACCGTTTGATGCTGGGAAATCGCTTGCTGGACCACCATCGTTAATTGACTCAAGTGCGTTGGCTGATAACACTGCACTTCACAGCCTTCGGCCTGAAAATACGCCACCAACTGCTCACACACGCGCAATCCTTCAGGATCGTGATGCCCAGAGTAAGGATTGATTACCAATGAAATCAGCATTTTTTGCCCATGATTACACCAAAATTCAGGTCTAGCAGGATGCAATTAGTGTAACGACAAAACCCGCAATGATCGGTAAATATTCTGTCAAATCCCATGAGACAATCTCTGAAAAACCGATCAGATTGTGCGGTTTTTGTCATTTCCTATCGTGATACCCGCGATATACACCTTATAAATGCCCGCATTTTGTGGTTTAATGGCGGCCTAATTTTTTCCAGTGGTCGTCCGTGATCCGGTCGGCTACTTCGTCCGTCAAAACGATAGGCCTCACCATGACCCCAGTGAACGCTCCTGATTTCGTTCGCCATGCCAAGCTGATTGCTTGGGTGGAACAAATTGCCGCTCTAACCAAACCTGCTCGTATCGAATGGTGTGATGGTAGCGAAGAAGAAAACCAACGCCTACTCGACCTGATGGTCAGCGCTGGGATGATGAAAAAACTGAACGAAGCCAAGCGTCCTGGTTCATATTTGGCCTGCTCTGACCCATCCGACGTTGCACGGGTTGAAGACCGTACCTATATCTGCTCTGCCGAAAAAGCCGACGCAGGCGCAACCAACAATTGGGCAGATCCTAGCGAGATGCGCACCACGCTCAATGGCCTATTCGATGGCTGTATGGCAGGTCGTACCCTGTATGTCGTGCCATTTTCGATGGGACCACTCGGCAGTCCAATCGCCCATATCGGTGTTGAATTGACTGACTCACCCTATGTGGTGGTCAATATGCGCATCATGGCGCGGATGGACAAAGCTGTGTATGACGTGCTAGGCACGGATGGCGACTATGTACCGTGCGTTCACTCGGTTGGTGCACCTTTGGCAGAGGGTCAAGCTGATGTCAAATGGCCATGTAACGACACCAAATACATCGTACATTACCCCGAAACGCGTGAAATCTGGTCATATGGCTCAGGTTACGGCGGTAACGCCCTGCTCGGCAAAAAGTGCTTGGCACTGCGCATTGCCTCAGTGATGGGTCGAGATCAAGGCTGGCTCGCTGAGCACATGCTGATTTTGGGTGTGACCAATCCTCAAGGCGAAAAACATTACGTTGCAGCAGCATTCCCCTCAGCTTGCGGCAAAACCAACTTTGCTATGTTGATTCCACCTACGGGCTACGAAGGTTGGAAAGTCGAAACTGTCGGTGACGATATCTCTTGGATCAAACCCAAAGATGGCCGCCTCTACGCCATCAATCCAGAAGCGGGCTTCTTCGGTGTTGCACCAGGCACATCGGACAAAACCAACCCCAATTGTATGGCCACGCTATACAAGAACGTGATTTTCACCAACGTTGCCTTAACAGATGATGGCGACGTGTGGTGGGAAGGCATGACCAAAGAAGCCCCAGCGCATCTGACCGACTG
The DNA here is from genome assembly GCA_036019135.1 of Pseudomonadota bacterium. Taxonomy (GTDB): domain Bacteria; phylum Pseudomonadota; class Gammaproteobacteria; order Pseudomonadales; family Moraxellaceae; genus JAYXXU01. Next base: position 10,353 of record JAYXXU010000262.1, read on the forward strand.
GACAGGCCAAGACTGGACACCTGATTGTGGCCGTAAAGCTGCGCATCCCAATGCACGCTTTACCGTTGCTGCCAGCCAGTGCCCCTCGATTGACCCAGATTGGGAAAATCCAGCAGGTGTGCCGATTTCTGCCTTCATTTTTGGCGGCCGTCGTGCCGATACCATGCCATTGGTTGCTGAAGCTTTTGACTGGGTCGATGGTGTCTACAAAGCCGCCACTATGGGCTCAGAAACCACCGCTGCTGCGGTCGGCCAGCAAGGGATCGTGCGCCGTGATCCATTTGCCATGTTGCCTTTCGCAGGCTACAACGTTGGTGACTACTTCCAGCACTGGATCAACATGGGTCAACAACTCGAAGCTGAAGCCGCAAAAGCAGGCACGAAACTACCGAAGATCTTTAAGGTCAACTGGTTCCGCCGCGATGCGAATGGCGATTTTGTTTGGCCAGGTTTTGGTCAAAACATGCGGGTGTTGGAATGGATCATTGAGCGTTGTGAAGGCCGTGCCGAAGCAACCCAAACACCAGCAGGCTTCGTCCCGAGCTATGATCAGTTGAATTGGACTGGCACAGACTTCTCTCGTGAGCAGTTTGAGCAAGTGACCTATCAAGATCAAGCCGAATGGCTGAAAGAATTGGACAGTCACAGTGA
>JAYXXU010000263.1:0-1011 GCA_036019135.1 Pseudomonadota bacterium
CCCTGAAAAGAATGGAGAGCCACGTTCCCGAGAACACTGAACAGGTGCGCCGCGCAGGTGCGCCCGCCCACGACACACGGCGCTTCTCACGTGCTCGCGCACGCGCGAACGCCACCCACGTGGGGCGCTCAGCGCACGCCAGCGAAATCGCCACGCCCGAACACCTCTGCACGGTGCGGCACACCACATCTCTCTGCACAACACCACACAACAGCGCACAGCAGATTTCAAGCACAGCAACAGCCAACCACGCACACCGACAACACGCTGCACGCAAGCACACGACTCATCACGCACACACGCACGCACACCCGGTCGTCGGCAGCTGCACAGATCAAGCAGCAACAGCGGCAGCCAGCAAACATCACACAGCAGAGAGCATGCAGCATGCAGCACCACAATCATCACGGTGATCAGCACCGCTCACGCATGCTCAACGCAACTGTGGCTCAGCAGCGCCTTCATCGGCGCTCGAATCGCAGACAGATACACCAGCGGCTTCATCCGCGCCAGCGCGGCAGCTCATCTCAGTCAGCAGCGCAGCAATGGCAGCAACACAGTTCATGCCAGCAGCAATGCACGCTACACCCTCGCCACGCACACGCCCACACGCACGCGTCGCCACACTGCCACCTTGCACGCCACATGCCTTGTAGCCCATCGGAGATCAGTACCCTTCCGAGGGATCGAACCGCAAACAATCGCAAAGACCCGCAAAGATACGCAAAGACCTGCAAACATGTGCCAAAGATATGCAAAGACTTGCAAAGATATGCAAAGTGAATGTGCAAAGTTGAGCCATGAACATGCAAATATTATATCAATATTACTATAATGTGACCTACCACAGATCTAATATACTATCTAACACTCGTTGAACATGCAAGTACTACATCAATATTACAATAAGAATAGTTCCTATACAGTATTAGTATTACCAATTTATTGTAAAGACTAGCGACAATAAATATACTTACTAACACAGCACCGTAGTACTGAACTGGTTGTGGT
>JAYXXU010000264.1:0-15304 GCA_036019135.1 Pseudomonadota bacterium
TAATAATCAATAACAAACGCGCTTCTATCGGGCTGAAGTAAAGCCGTTGTTTCATCTGCACTTCTGTGATTAATGTATTCCCGCGAATCAGGATTGTCTAGGTCTAGAATACTGAATTGGTCATGGCCGGCAAAAAAGGCGTTTGAGCCTTGTAAAAATCCGAGGTAATCGATGTAAAACTCACTTGCAGTTAAAATCGTTCGCATTTTTTTAGAGTCAAGGCTGAGGTGCCACAAGCCATCACCACCCAACAGGAGCTGATTGGAATCCGTATGGTGAAACGCAAGCGTCTGAAGGCCGCCATAACGATCAGGTCTAATATGATCGACGGCGCGTTTGGTGGATAAATTGAATATTCTGATAGCGTTTGGTCGGATGAGCGCCAATGTTTGACCATCAGGGCTTATGGCTATCGATTTGTTTTTCGATTGAGCGCGTTTTAAGCGCTCTTTGCGTGGTTTGTTCAGATCTCGTAGCCACACACAACCGTTCTCATCCAGCCAAATGATTTGGGCTGAGTCGGGGTGAAACAGCCATACGCGGACAGACGCCATTCGCTCCAAACAACGGCGCTGATAAGTCACCAGATCATACATATACATGTGTCGTTGATCATCGCAATACACCAGTGTGGTGGCATCAGGGCTGAGCATTGCGTGGCATATGGTCTTTTTGGTGAGCAGTATTGGGCGCGGCTGACCTGCAATACATTGCTGTGGGTCGACGTGTTTGACTTGATTGCACGGGCTTGCACGCAGGATATTTAAAAACGCAGCATCTAATGTACAGTTCTCAAAGGTACAATCTTCGATCACCTGTGGCAGCCCCGTACAATCGGTGAGTTGGCAATCCACCAGACGCTGGCGCATCCATTTGGAGCCTGTCAGATTGGCACCTTGCAGATTGATCTGGCGCCACTCACCATGCTGAATCGTGCTGCCCGAAAGATTGACGCCCGAAAGGTCACAGTCAGTCAGACTCAGCCAGTCCAATCGTAATCGAGACCAATTGGCGTTGTGTGCAGGTATAAAACCGATACGCTCCTTGTATGCCAGATACCATAGTTTGAGGCTTTTCTCGGGAGCTAATGTTGATACCGATTGCTGAATTAACGCGCACCACTGTTGATCAAACAGCACTCGGCTAGACTCAGGCTCAGCCAAGCGCCACTCCAATAGTTCGCGCATCAAACTTTGATGAATGTACGGCAAAGTACTACGGGTCAACACATCTAATCCAATCTGTTGTTGTAGATCAGCTTGCTGAACTGCACGATAGATTCTGAGGATTAACAAAAAATCAGCAGCGGCATCATGCAATCGAAATTCAATTTTGCCACGTCCATCACCATATGGATGTTTTCCAAACAGTGAGTTTTGGGGAATGCTGTTGTGCCACTCTCGCCATGACCACTCCCCCCGCAGGAGCAGTTGTGTCAGTGATGGATAACGGTGCGGATGCTCCAGAAGCTCTTGCTCTAGGCCATCTGAGTTTAAGTCTTTATAGAAAGAACGGTGTCCTCCCTGCCATATACGAAACACCATTTGACTGAGCAACTCAAACAGTTCTGTGGTCACTGTTTCGGGGTGATGATGGCTGCGGCGTAGAATTTGTAATAGCAGTGCTGTCTTATAGCGCGCCGCCGCTGCTAGCGGTTGTTCAGCGTCATCAAAAGCCAAAGAATCTAAGATAGGGAAAACAAATCGCCATACACCAACGGAGTACCAGCCTTGAGCCAAATGAGGATTCTGCTCCCAAGGTCTGAGGGCGGTGCGGTAAAGAGCAAACTGCTCAAGACTCTGTGGGCTGATATCGAGGCTGATGTGTTGGTCGCTGATGTCTAAATCAATGCCTTCAATCAGCGTTTGCTGTCGGATCATGTGCTGAATTTTGAGCAGCAGCCGATCTATTAACTCGATATCGTCCTCGTCACAGTCTTTTTTAAGATATTCGTACAGCCAACTCAGCGGTAAACGGGTTGTCTTTCGCTTTTGAAAGCCATCAGTCATGATTGCTGTGAAAATCCCTTGTGGATAACCGCTCAGCAGTTCCTCAAGTGTGAAGTGGACATACCTTAAATACAGGTTCAGGGACATGGCGCGGCTCCAGAGTGTTTGCGTAAGCCTTTAGATTTTCCTCAACTTGGCAAAATAAAACCCATCGCCCCCCTCACTGAGCGGAAACAACTGCCGCCCGTTCGTTCGCGCTTGCCCCCAATCTGCCTCAATCGGCACTTCGACTGCACTGGGTGTGCGTGCCAAAAACGCCGCGATTTGCTGCTCATTTTCAGCTTTGAGCAACGAACAAGTGACATAAACCAATTCGCCACCGACGTTAAGCTGTTTCCATAGATTGTTCAGTAACTTGGCTTGTAAACGGGCAGTCTGATCCACGTCACCCGCTTGCCGTAACAACCGAATATCAGGATGACGGCGTAACACGCCAGTCGCGGTACATGGCGCGTCCAATAAAATCGCATCAAACAACTGTTCCGCCTGCCACGTCGCGGCATTGGTTGCCTGTGTCACCACGCGATGATCCAGCAACTGCAAACGCGCTAGATTTTCCGATACCCGTTTGAGGCGCTCTGCATCGCTATCGAGTGCAGTCATTTGTTTGAGGTCAAATTTTTCGAGTAAATGCGCGGTCTTACCACCAGGTGCAGCGCAAGCATCCAACACACGTTTGTCATTTAAATCACCAAACAACTCGGCACAGAGTTGGGCGTGATCATCTTGCACCGAAAACCAACCATCATGAAAACCGACCAAACTCGGAATATGATTGGCTTCGAGCAAGCGAATACCATGCGGACGGGCAGTGGCGACAGCATCGACCTGATTCAGGTGCAAGGTGTGTAAATAGTCATCGCGCTGTTGCAAGTTGGCATTGACGCGGATAAACAACGGCGCTTCAAGTCGTAATTCGCACTCAATCGCGGCGTATTCGGCTGGCCAATCTTGCTTTAGGCTGTCATCGAGCCACGTCGGTAGGCTGCTATTTTGCGCAATCAGGGCTTCGAGTTCGGCTTGCTCACGCAGACAACGACGCAATAATGCATTGACCAGACCAGAGGCTTTCAGTTGGCCAAGTTGTTTAATTGCTTCGACTGTTTCGCTGATGGCGGCATGCGCGGGGATGCGGGTATAAAAAATCTGATACATACCCAAAATCAACGCAGCATGCACTCGATGATCGGTCAGCGGTTGTTTGAGCAGCGGTTGTAAGGCACGATCCAGCGCAAACCAATGCCGACAACTGCCCATGACTAACTGGTTAAATAGACCACGGTCACGCTCAGTGGTGGTGTTGAGGGCTTTGCTAAATGGGCTGCTGCTGAGCGATTTTCCTTGTTTGACCATGACCAAAATACGGATCACTTGGGCGCGTAAATTGCCGTGTGTATGGTCGTTTTTCACTGTGGTTTTGTGACTTGATGCTTGGCTCATGCAAGTATGTCCCCGAGTTGGATTTTGTTGGCTTGGAACATCTGCACGGCGTTGAGCGGCTTACCACCTGCCCATTGCAGTGCGGTGAGCCGCAGCAATTGGCCGTCACCGCAAACCACATTGACCCCATATTTGCCGATGGCGGTGACTGTGCCGGCTGTTTGATCTGATGTGCCTTCAGGCAATTCGGCAGACCAAACGCGCAAGGTTTGCCCGTTGTGTTGACAGAAAGCGACTGGCCACGGTTGCAAGCCCCGAATTTGGCGGTCGATAGCGGCAGCGGATTGTGACCAGTCGATTTGGCCTTCGGCTTTGGCCAGCTTATGCGCGTAGGTGACTTGTGATTCGTCTTGTGGGATGGCAGCAGCTTGGTCAGTGGCAAGATTGGCCAACGTTGCCAGCATTGCGTCACCGCCCAGCACGGCCAAGCGATCATGCAAGCTGCCAGATGTATCGGTCGGCAAAATCGGCGTGCGCACGATGCGCAGTATGTCACCCGTGTCGAGTCCAGCGTTCATTTGCATAATGGTAATCCCCGTTTCGGGATCACCTGCCAATAACGCTCGATGAATCGGCGCAGCCCCGCGCCAACGCGGCAAAATCGACGCATGGATATTCAGGCAGCCCAAGCGGGGAATGTCCAGCACCGCTTGTGGCAAAATCAATCCATAGGCGGCGACAATCATCAGATCTGGTTGCAAGGCGGCGAGTTCCGCTTGTGCGGCCAAACCTTCGGTTGTACTGGCTTTAAAATTGAGCGGTTGATAGATCGGCAGGCCGTACGTGAGCGCGAGTTGTTTGACGGGCGAGGCAGTGAGTTTTTGACCGCGACCAGCAGGTCGGTCGGGTTGGCTGTAGACGGCGATGACTTCAAACCCATGCTGTGCTTGTGCATTCAGCAACATGTGTAGGCTACTTGCCGCAAATTCAGGCGTTCCCGCAAAAACAATTTTCAAAACCACACCATCTACTGCTGATCGAACAACCGCTAGTGTACGGCAAAATTCCAGCTTGATTGCAGCGAGCATGGTTTAAATTGCGTATAAATGGGCAAAAAAGCCATAGAGGATTAGGGCTTAGAGTCGGTATGATCCCTTCATGGATGGATCATTGTTCGGGAGAGCAAGATGATAGGGCATGTGTTAGGAAAGACATTTTTTAAGGCAACAGGTTGGACATATGAGGTCGCACCAGACGCACTGAGTGACCCCAAGCAGGTGATTATCGGTTTTCCGCATACCACCAATATGGATACGGTGCGAGCAATGGCGTTTTTTAATATTTTACAGTTGCCGTATCATATTTTGGTGAAGCAAGAGCTATTTAAGCCTGTGTTTGGTGAAGTCTTGCGTGGTTTAGGCTGTATACCCGTTGATCGGCAAAACTCTAAAAATATTGTGCAGCACATGGTAGATGAGTTTGCCCAGCATGAGCGGTTTAGCTTGGCTGTTGCGCCTGAGGCAACACGTGGCAAAGATGGTGAAAAACGCCCCATCCGCACAGGGTTTTGGCATATTGCCAAAGCTGCCCATGTGCCGATTGTGCTGCTGATGACGGACAATGTGCGGCACAAAGGGCTGGTGTTGGGCAAGATTTATCCCAGCGATGATATGCAGGCGGATTTACGTCTGATCCAAGCGGCGTATGCCAAACAAGGGATTCATGTCGAGCTGCCGCCAGACAAAGCCAGTACACCCTCCAATTAAGACAGATTCAATGCGATTGTCTGTCGCCTTAACGGGCTAAGCCTTTCGTCCGTGATCGATGATGGTTAGAATCGAGTGACTGTTTTTTGATTTGGCAGGATCGCCTGCATTTGGAGTATTCAATGAGCCACGACCACCTGCGTAAGCATTCATCTCAAGTTGTAGATGGCGTTGAATGCGCGCCTGCGCGTGCCATGTTGCGCGCCGTTGGTTTTAGCGATGAAGATTTTAAAAAGCCACAAGTGGGGATTGCATCGACTTGGGCAAATGTCACCCCATGCACTATGCATATTGATGGTTTGGCACGACAAGCCGAAGCGGGTGTGAATGCAGCAGGTGGCAAAGGGGTGATTTTTAATACCATTACCATCTCTGACGGCATCGCCAATGGTACTGAAGGCATGAAGTATTCAATGGTGTCGCGTGAGATTATCGCCGACTCGATTGAAGCAGTTGCGGGTTGTGAAGGCTTTGATGGACTGATTGCGATTGGTGGTTGTGATAAAAACATGCCTGGTTGCATCATGGGCATGGCGCGCTTGAACCGTCCATCGGTGTTCGTCTATGGCGGCACGATTCAACCCGGTACAGGTCATACTGATATTATTTCGGTGTTTGAGGCGGTCGGTCAGCATGCCAAGGGCGAGCTGAGCGAAATTCAAGTCAAACAAATCGAAGAAGTGGCAATCCCCGGCCCTGGTTCATGTGGTGGCATGTACACCGCCAATACCATGGCCTCTGCGATTGAAGCACTCGGTATGAGTTTGCCAAACTCATCAGCTCAAGATGCGATTTCGGATGCCAAGCTGAACGATTGTGAGCGGGCAGGCGAGGCAGTGTTGAATTTGCTGCGTTTGGACATTAAGCCACGCGACATCATGACCAAAGCGGCCTTTGAAAACGCGATTAAAGTGATTATTACCTTGGGTGGCTCAACCAACGCGGTGCTGCATTTGATCGGGATGGCACGCACGGTTGATGTTGATTTGACACTCGATGATTTTGTGCGGATCGGTGAGGTCACGCCATTACTGGCCGATGTGCGTCCATCGGGTAAATACATGATGAGCGAACTGGTAGCGATTGGTGGGATTCAGCCGCTGATGAAGCGCATGCTGGATCGTGGCATGTTGGATGGTTCATGTTTGACGGTGACTGGTAAAACCTTGGCCGAAAACTTAGCGGATGTACAGGACTATCCCGCCGATCAAAGAATCATCATGCCGTTTGAGTCACCGATCAAAGCCGATTCACATTTGGTCATTCTCAAGGGCAATCTGGCCGCCGAAGGTGCAGTGGCCAAAATCACGGGTAAAGAAGGCCTGCGCTTTGAGGGCAGCGCCCGTGTGTATGAAGGCGAAGAGGGCGCACTTGAAGGCATCTTAAATGGTGAGGTTAAGGCAGGTGACGTGATCGTCATCAAAGGTGAAGGCCCCAAAGGTGGCCCTGGCATGCGTGAAATGCTTTCACCAACCTCTGCGGTAATGGGTAAGGGCCTGGGTAAAGAGGTTGCACTGATTACGGATGGTCGTTTTAGTGGTGGTTCGCATGGTTTTGTGGTGGGACATATCACACCTGAAGCCTATGAGGGCGGTACGATTGGTCTGGTCGAAAATGGCGACAAGATTATTATCGATGCTGAAACTCGCGAAATCAGCGTACTGGTCAGTGATGAGGTATTGGCAGAGCGCCGTGCCAAGTGGGTACGTCCTGCACCGAAATACACGCGCGGTGTGTTGGCCAAATATGCCCGTTTGGTATCAAGTGCCTCGACGGGGGCGGTGACGGATCTCGAGTTGGATCTGTAATCCACCTACAGGTATGATGGCTTGAGACTGACCTGCACTGGGTCAGTCTCGGGTGCATACAAGTTGCGTGCAGTGGTATCGGGATGAGTATCTAATCAATGAATATAAAAATGCTCATACGACATATTCGACAGACCCGATTGGTTCGACGCTTATTTATATTTACGCTGACCCTGATTGTTTTATCGCTGGCCTCGCGCTATGTGTTTTTGACCGTACAACATGACCGCTATGCAGGTTCGTTGGCGCAGCAACGCATGTTGTTTTTGGGGCAGTTGGTTGACCGAATGTTGAGCCAACATGCCGAGCCTGATGTGGTGAGCTTACAGACCACAATTGATACCTATAATACCGATATGCTGGATGGACAGGTCATTGTATTCAATCAGCAAGGCTCGCCGTTGGTGATGACGGCAGCGCAGCAAAATCATCGTTATTTGGCTGATTTACCTGTTTTTCCTCAACAGCCCAAGCCTGTATTAACCGTCAGTCAGCAAACCTTGCGGGCATGGTATCCGTTACAGCAAGGCTACTGGTTGTATGTCAGTCACAAAATCATGCCACTCCCGAATCAACCTTGGTTTTTGGGTTATGCCATGTTTTTGCCGATGGTGTTGTTGGGGCTGGTGGTGATGGTATTGCTATTGCCTTTGAGTCGAATGTTTGAACACCTCAGACAATTGACTCAACTGAGCCAAGCGATTGATGAGCAGCCGACCTATGTGCCGATGCAGTTGTCTGGCTCTGAGCAGGAGTTAAATGGTTTGGGGCATGCCTTGAATCGTTTGAGTTATCGCTATCACCAAGCTCGACAGTCCTTGCACAAGCGGCAAATCTTACAGTCCAATCTGATTGATACCTCACCTGAGCTATTGTTGCAGACTAGTGCGTCAGGGCGTATCACTTTTGTGAATGGTAGATTTGAACAAGTAGCAGCGCGACCACGCGAGCAATTGTTGGGTCAGTCGTTGGTCAATGTGCTCTGTGCAGTTGATCCACTACAACAGCCCGTTTTACTCAAGCTCTCCCAAGCGGCTCAACAGGTACGCATGCAAGTGCGTTTTTCTGGGCATCGTACGGTGTTTGATTTGTGTCTCAATCCGTTGCGTTCGGTTGATGGACAATTGAGCGGTTATGCAGGTAGTTTGCATAATATTCATGATTATATGATGCGCATCCAGCATTTGCAGGTAGAGAGTGCCAACACACAAAAGCAGCTTAAGGAAGGCCAACGGATTTTGGCGACGATGAGTCATGAGTTGCGAACACCCCTGAACGGGATTTTGGGCATGACTCAATTGCTAAAAGAGACTTCGCTGAGTGCTGAGCAGGCCGATTATGCACGGACATTGTACCATTCGGGGCAGTCTATGCTGCGACTGGTCAATGATATTTTAGATTTGGCCAAGCTTGATGCAGGTCGCATGCAAACCGAGCAGATCGAGTTTGATTTGTTAGAAATGCTATTGGATGTCAGTGATTTGATGGTGGCTTCAGCAGCACAAAAATCCATTGAGTTCGTGCGATTTATCCATCCTGATAGCCCACGTTTTTTGCTGGGTGATCCATATCGTAGCCGTCAGATCTTATTAAACCTTTTAAGTAATGCCATCAAGTTTACCCAGACGGGCTATGTGGGGCTGTTGGTGCAGCCGATGGCGCGCTCGGATGTGCCGAGTAGCATTGTAGATGCGTATGGCGTAACAGCCCATCAGCAGTGGTTGCGCTTTCAAGTGGTCGATACAGGTGTTGGGATTCCTGTTGATCAGCAGGCTGATTTATTCCAGTTTTTTGCACAAGCGGATCAGTCGGTGAGTCGTCGTTTTGGCGGGACAGGTTTGGGGTTGGCGATTTCGCGAGGGTTAGCTGAGGCCATGCATGGGGGAATTGAACTGTGTAGTGAGGCAGGTAAAGGCACAATGTTCAGTTTGTATTTGCCATTCACGCAGCAAAATGATACCAAAATCTATCATCGACCGCAGCTGTTGCAGTATCTGCATCTGTTGGTATTTGATCCGCTGTTGATCAATCGAGAGGGTTGGCAACGTTTGTTGGCAGGCTTTGGAGTCAATGGCGAGGTCTATGCTGATTTAGGCCAGCTGGTCACTGCTGTGCAGCCACTCTTGGCAAAACAGATTAAGCCGATTGTGCTGATTGAGTATGATCTATTGGAGGAGCATTTGCTCAGTGACTGGGTGGCTGATCATGTGCTGCAACAGATCCACAGTGTGTTAATGAGTCGGCATCCTCGACGCAGTATTGCATCAAGGCAGTTGCAGGGATTTCAGGGTTTTGTCTTGAAGCCACTACGCATGGAGCATGTCTGGGCTGAGGTACTGAGCATTTTGGATCAGGAAACGATTGTGGCGGATGAGGTGTGGCCTGTGCAGACTGCAGAGGAGCAGTCGAATCTGATTACGGCTTTTTTTGCCTCTTTGCCAGAGGCGGTTTCAGAGGGCGATGGTCAATTGCATGTGCTGTTGGCTGAAGACAATGTGGTCAATCAAAAAGTCGCTAGTAAGATGCTGCAAAAACTGGATTGTCGGGTCACATTGGCCGAAAATGGACAGCAGGCGATTGATTTGTTGGCAGCACATACCGATATTGGTTTGATTCTGATGGATTGCCGTATGCCTGAAATGGATGGGTTAGAGGCAACTCGGCAGATTCGAGCAATGCACAACAGTGTGCCGATTGTGGCCTTGACAGCCAATGATACCGACGATGATCGTGACGCCTGTATGGCAGCAGGGATGGATGATTTTATGCCCAAGCCATTAGACCAACAGGCGCTGGGTCAACTGGTACGGCGCTTTCAGGCCTTTCGTTAAAACGACTGAGCGTAAAAAAGACCTGCACATGGCAGGTCTTTTGATTGATCTGAAAGGGTTAATCCAGATAGTAGGTTTTGAGTGGTGGGAAACCATTGAACTCAACAGATGAGTAGGAGTTGGTATAAGCACCTGTGGTCATCCAGTACAGCTTATCGCCAACAGCCAAGTTCTGGGGCAACTGGTAGTTGGAGTTTTCGTACATGATGTCGGTAGAGTCACAGGTTGGTCCTGCCAAAACAACCGTCCCAAAATCTTTGGCATCTTCCATTTTTGGGGTATAGATCGGGTATTTGATCGACTCGCCAAGGGTTTCAATCAAGCCTTGGAACAAGCCCACATCCAAATAGACCCAACGGTTCAAGTCGGTACGGGATTTGCGGGAAATCAGTACCACCTCAGACACCAGTACACCTGACTCACCCACCAGTGAGCGACCTGGTTCTAGGATAATTTCTGGCAGATCATCGCCGTAGTCATCATGTAAGTAACGGGTGATTTCTTCGGCATAAATCTGAATCGGGTTGACTTCAGAGATATAGTTGGCTGGAAAGCCACCACCCATATTGATCATTTTTAGGCTAATGCCTTCTTCGTATTTCATCCAGTCAAACATGTATTTGACTTTAGACAAGGCTGCATCCCAAACCGCGATGTCTTTTTGTTGACTGCCGACATGGAATGAAATGCCGTAAGGGATCAAGCCCAATTGTTTTGCTTGTACCAGCAGGTCAATCGCCATGTCAGGATGGCAACCGAATTTGCGGGACAGTGGCCACTCAGCGGTTTCGCCGCCTTCTACCAAAATACGAACAAAGACTTTAGAGCCAGGAGCTTGCTCTGCAATGTTTTGCAAATCGGCTTTGGAGTCGGTCGCATACAAGCGTACGCCACGATCATAAGCGTATTTGACGTGCGCTGCTTTTTTGATAGTGTTGCCGTAAGACACATGCTCAGGATCAACATTAGAATCCAACACGCGATCTAATTCAAAGATCGATGCGCAATCAAAATGTGAGCCGAGATCACGTAACAAATCGACCACGGGCTGACCAGGGTTGGCCTTCATGGCGTAATGCACTTTGGCCATGGGGAAGCAGGTTTCAAGTTCCTGATATTTTTGACGGATAATTTCCAGATCAACCACCAAAAATGGGGTTTCCTTGTCCTTAGAAAATTCCTGAATCTTGGTCCACTCTTCAGGGGAGCAATAGTCATTAAGGCGCATGGGCGATCAACTCGGCGAGGGACGAAAAAAAAGCGACTATGGCGGGACGCTGTGAGCCCGCCAAAGATAATCCTAGCGGGGGTCAGATTCAAGCATACGATGCAATAAAGTACATGCTGTGACAGGATTGTTGTGCAAGGCAGTCGATTCGGTGACAAACCCTCAGCGTACGCGGACTTTTTGGCGTTCCATTTTGCTCATTTTATCCCGAATTCGCTGACGCTTGAGCGGGGATAAATAGTCCACAAACAGCTTACCATCAAGGTGATCCATTTCGTGCTGAATACAGACAGCCAGCAAGCCATCTGCATCGATTGAAAATGGCTGCCCTTGCAAGTCGAGCGCGTCGATTCGCACCTGTGCTGGACGGTCGACTTTATCAAAAATCTCAGGAACAGATAGGCAGCCTTCCTCATAAGGCTCCGTCTGTGTGGTCAATGGCGTGATCTGGGGATTGATAAAGACCTGCGGTTGATCTTTGTCTTCTGATAAATCCATCACAATCAGTTGCAGGTGTTGGTCAACTTGACTCGCAGCCAAGCCAATACCTGGTGCGGCATACATGGTTTCGAGCATGTCAGCCGCCAATTGACGAATCCTGTCATCCACCTGATCAATCGGCCGCGCTTTGGTACGCAGACGGGGATCAGGAAATTTTAAAATCGGCAAAATAGCCATAATTACCTCAACAAGCGATATCAAGTCGGTCGTGCTGTCTAGACTTGCAGCGCATAAACGCTTATTGTAAAACCCAACCGGGGGGAGCATCACGACCAGCAGTATAGCCTGAACGTGCATCCCATGAAATTAGGGAAATGATAATGAGAACATTGCTGTTCAAGAAGTCGCGGACGACGAGTAACTCTACTCTATCTCAGCCGACGCGTTCATCTTCTGTCCAAGGGCTATTGCCTGCACTCGCGTTATGTGCAGGCTTGGGACTAGCCCTACCATCGATTGCTGAGGCGAATAATCCAGCACCGAATATTCGTGCCGATGCGCCAAATGTCTATGTAGTCAAGCGTGGAGATACCCTGTGGGCAATTTCCAAGCGCTTTTTGCGCGATGCATGGCGCTGGCCAGAGGTTTGGGCATCTAATCCTCAAGTGCGTAATCCGCATTTGATTTATCCAGGTGATCGTTTGCTGCTGTGTAATATTCAGGGTCGCAGCGTGGTGGGACTGGATACTGGCGATGGCTGTGACGGCATCATCCGTCGGATGGGGTCAGAGCCGACGGGTACTGAGCGTCTGTCACCGCGTATTCGGGTTGAGCCACTGGATGTTGCCGTGTCGACCATTCCGTTGTCTGATGTGCAAGCTTGGTTGACCAACTCGCGTGTGGTAGCGTATCAAACGCTACAAACCGCTCCGTATGTGTTGGCCGCCAAAGATCGTCGGGTGATTACCGCGACAGGTGATACGGTCTATATTCGTGGTACAGGTCTACAGATTGGCGAAACCTATGGTGTATACCGTGAAGGCGAGCGCTATGTTGATCCAGAGACCAAGCAGAGCCTCGGCTATGAAACACGTCAAGTTGCACGCGGTGTGGTCACAGAAGTGACTGGCGAAGTGACGTCGATTCGTTTGCTTGATACCTTTGGGCAAGAGGTGCGTGAGGGTGATCGGATCTTGCGTGAGGAGTCTGCCAAGCTGCCCGTCATGTTCTATCCGACCAATGCAGAAGGCGTAAAGCCTGCACGATTGTTACGGGTGATGGACTCGATTGGTACAGCCGCTGTGAGCAGTGTGATTGCGCTGAATCGTGGTGAGCAAGATGGCGTCAAAGCAGGGCATGTGTTTGCGGTCTATCAACGAGGCTCGCTGATCCTTGATCCAAAGCAGCGGGATATTGTGCGGATGCCGAGTGAGCATGCAGGTCTGGCTATGGTCTTCCGTACCTTTGATCAGATGAGCTATGCCTATGTGCTAGAAGCCTCAGCACCCTTGAAGGTCGGTGATCAATTGCGCCCAGCCGTCAGTGCTGAATAATCAGCATTGAGTACATTCGACTTGTTCGATCCGCCAGTTCAGTCACAGTGGCTGGACTGGCAACAGCGTTTAATTCTCTGGTGGTTAACAGGTCAGTCGACCAGTGCATACCGCCAGATCCTACAGCACTTTGGTCAAGCCGATGCGGCGATTCAGGCCAGTGTTGCCGATTGGCAAGCCTTGAAAGTGCATGACTCACATCTAAAGCGTCGTCAACAGTGGCAAGACAGTCCACGAGTTGGCGCGGCGTTTGCTCATATTTTTGATGCGATTGCACAACAACACTACCATCTGATTCAACAAGATGATGCAGATTATCCTAAGCAACTGCGTCAAATCGATGATCCGCCACCGTTTTTGTTTGTGCGGGGTGATCGCTCTTGTCTGATCCAACCGCAAGTTGCAGTGGTGGGCAGTCGTAAGCCCAGCCCCAGTGGTACGCAAATTGCCCGCCAGTTTGCAGCGGCATTGGTTGAGCAGGGCTTATGGGTCACCAGTGGTTTGGCACACGGCATTGATACCGAGGCACATCTCGGTGCACTGTCAATGGTAGGTGGGCGTACGATTGCGGTATTGGGCACGGGGATTGACGTGTGTTATCCCAGCAATCAGCGGGGATTATATGATCGCATTGTGTCGGAAGGTGGCTTGATTGTGTCGGAGTTTTTGCCCGATACCCGTCCGCAGTCGTATTACTTTCCACGGCGTAATCGTATTGTCAGTGGGTTATCGCTGGGGACATTGGTGGTCGAGGCGGCACTCAAGAGCGGCTCACTGATCACAGCACGCTTGGCAGCGGAGCAGGGGCGATTGGTGTTTGCTGTACCGGGTCATATTCAAAATCCGCAAGCGCAGGGCTGTCACCAACTGATTCGGGATGGTGCGATTTTGGTGGATCATCCTGATCAGATTTTAGAGGATTTGCAATTGCCAAGGCGTTGGCATGCCGCAGAGGCCGTGCAGTCGGTGGATGCGGCCTCTGTCTCCGCTGAACGCATCAGTTTGCCTGAACATTTGCAGCCGTTGATGTCCTATTTGGACTGGACTCCGCAAGACATGGATCTGTTGGTGGAGAACAGTGGCTGGGATATCGCCAGTCTGTCGTCAGCATTGATGGAGTTGGAGTTGCTGGGCAGTGTGGTGCAGGTTGCAGGACGTTATCAGCGTTGTCGCTAGGGGCGTTGACGCTTCAGGTCAGAAAGCGTTAGTGACCCCCTAGGCTCAATGGATGAGGCCATGTTTCTGATCAATATATACTTTACGCCTACATACGCTGATGAGCACCACAGCAGTATGCTGTCATCAGCACTTAGGCATCTGCTGTTGCCAACTGTGTATTGACGATGATGTCAGTTTGGGTCATCAGTTTATGGACGGGACACTTGTCCGCAATGATCAGGAGCTTTTGCCGCTCTTCATCTGTCAGTGTGCCAATCAAATTTAATGTCACATGCAGTTGATAAGTCCCCGCACGCTCTTGACTGGCGTCACGCGCGACGTGGAGAGAGACCCGTTGCAGATCCATACCACGTTGTTTGGCATACATCATCAGGGTGATGGCCTTACAGGCGGCCAAGGATGCATCAAACAACCCATGAGGATCTGGCGCACTGTCTGTCCCACCTGATGCTAGGCTAGCATCGGCATATACATGATGCTGGCCAATCTCAATGCGCTGGCGTAGCACACCATCCTGATCCGTTTCGAGATGAATGATCGTCATTGTAGTGCTCCTCGACAGAGGGTTAAGCAGGATGCTGGGTGGCATTGACCAGTTGAATCAGCTGTTGACTGATTTGGTTAAGGCTGTCTTGTTGTTTTGGATTGCTCAGCAATCCTTGTTCGTCGAAGGCTGTCATTGCCCCACCGACGGCCAGTTGATTAGCCAACACCAATAACCCCAAATTGCCTAAAAACTGCCGTGCACCCCAGAGACTGCGCAAGCCACCCAACCCCCCTGGCGAGGCGGATAAGAGCGCCGCAGGCTTGCCCGTGAAGTTACTCAGCCCCTGACTGCCGCGTGACAGCCAATCCAACGTGTTTAACAGTAGCGGTGTCGGCATGCCGTTATATTCAGGTGAAGCAATCAATAGTCCTTGATGTTGTGCCAGTAAATCTTGCAAACGCTGCACATCAGTCGGAATGCCTTGCTCAGCTTCCAAGTCACCGTGATACATCGGAATCTCAAAATCAGCCAGATCAACCAGTGTGGCGTGTCCTCCCTGTTGTTGGATGGTTTGTGCAGCAGCTTGCGCAAGTTTTTTATTTAGGGAGTCGCGGCGGGCACT
>JAYXXU010000265.1:0-1042 GCA_036019135.1 Pseudomonadota bacterium
GCGCAAACGCTGGTTGGTCGTGAACTGCATACCAGTTTACGCCGCACACCTTAAGAGCGCCTTTGCCATCAAGCGGCATCGTGCTTTGCGGTTGGTTTGCCACACTTGCGCCAATCGTCTGACTGTGCTGTCCAGCAGCAAGAGATCTTCGGGTTCGCGCTCCATGTCATCTGTACAGTCAGTGACCGCGAACAAAATGCGTTTATGCGACCTTTGTCATACTGTGGTATGCAAGTGTCGTGCCCAACATAGGGTGATTCGATTGGAACTTTTATCAGGTGGAGAAATGCTGATCCGCGCATTGGCGGATGAAGGCGTTGATTATATTTTTGGTTATCCTGGTGGTGCAGTTTTGCATATTTATGATGCGCTGTTTCAGCAGGATAAAGTGCAGCACATCTTGGTACGCCATGAGCAAGCCGCAGGCCATATGGCAGATGCTTACTCGCGTGTGACAGGTCGTACAGGTGTGGTGTTGGTCACCTCAGGACCTGGTGCAACCAACACCGTGACGCCGATTGCGACTGCTTATATGGATTCGATTCCGATGGTGGTGATCTCGGGTCAGGTACCGTCGCATCTGATCGGTGAAGATGCATTCCAAGAAACCGACATGGTGGGTGTGTCTCGCCCCATCGTGAAGCATAGTTTTCAAGTGCGTCATGCCAGCGAAATCCCTGCAATCGTCAAAAAAGCCTTTTATATTGCCTCGACAGGTCGGCCAGGCCCTGTGGTGATTGATGTGCCCAAAAACTGCACCAACCCGCTGGAAAAATTCGCCTACGAATATCCAGATAAGGTCAAATTGCGCTCTTATCAGCCGCCGCATCGTGGTCATGCAGGTCAGATTCGTAAAGCAATTGATGAGCTGGTGGCAGCCAAGCGCCCCGTGATCTATAGCGGTGGTGGTGTGGTACAAGGTAACGCGGCTAAGCTGTTGACCGAATTGGCGCATCTACTGAATTATCCTGTGACCAACACGCTGATGGGTTTGGGTGCGTTCCCTGGTGAAGACCCACAATTCCTTGGCATGCTGGGCATG
>JAYXXU010000266.1:0-1115 GCA_036019135.1 Pseudomonadota bacterium
GCAAAAAATAGCCTGCTCAATGAGCAGGCTATTTTTTTGCAAGATACTTGTTTAAGTTGTACCCGTAACGTCGGCGGCTTGCTGCTGTACTTGCTGTTGCTGTCCCTCCAACAAACGCGCGCAAGCATGAATCACTGCCATCACGGCGGCGCTGCTGCTATTGAGATCAATACCCACCCCAAATGTTTGTCGTCCTGAGAGAGGGTCGCGCACCTCAATCACTGCTATGGCAGGGGCATCACTGCCAGTTCGCTGTGCGCGCTCCTCAAAAAACATGACCTGCATGGGCATCGGCATGGCGTCTACCGCTGCTGAAATGGGGCCATTGCCCAGACCCATCCACGTAGCTTGCTGCTGATGCTGTTGAACGACCAAGTCAATTCGTTGTTGGCCTTCTTGCTCCGTGAGGTGATGTGTTTGGTAGTGCAGGTTGGCATTTTGCGAAGAAAGATAAGTGTCTTGAAACAACGCCCACAACTGCGCAGCACTCATTTCGCATGCAGTTTGGTCATTGGCGCGTTGAACCACATGGCTAAACTCAATCTGCATACGGCGGGGCATGACGACGCCATAGTGCTGTTCGAGCAAATAGGCAATCCCGCCTTTACCTGATTGGCTATTAATCCGAATGATACTGTCATACTGGCGACCAATATCGGCAGGATCAATCGGCAAGTATGGCACTTGCCAATACGGTGTTTGCGGTTGTTGAGCAAAGCCTTTTTTAATGGCATCTTGGTGCGAACCAGAAAAGGCCGTAAAGACCAAATCCCCCGCATACGGATGACGTGGATGCACCGCGATTTTGGTGCAGTCCTCGACCATTTGCCGAATAGTGGGCAAGTCAGAAAAATCCAGATTGGGTGAGATACCTTGGGTGTACAGGTTCAACGCCAAGGTGACAAGGTCGACATTGCCACTGCGCTCGCCATTGCCAAATAAACAGCCTTCTACCCGCTGCGCGCCTGCCATCATGGCAAGCTCGGCTGCTGCGACACCTGTGCCCCGATCATTGTGGGTATGCACAGACAACACCACATGCGCTCGATGATCTAAACGCTGGTGCATCCACTCCACTTGATCGGCAAAAACATTTGGAGTCGCACTTTCAACTG
>JAYXXU010000267.1:0-3771 GCA_036019135.1 Pseudomonadota bacterium
TTAACCCCGCCCCAACATAAGGCGTAAAACCACTCATCTCAGGACCTGAATATTTGAGGGTGACCGTTGGTGGTAGATGCTTAAAGGTTGCAGCTTTTGTACCATTGACCTCAACATCATGTTTAAACGGAATCGCCAAGAGCAACTCCGCCGAAAGATTTGGGGCGAAGGTATATTCAATCGCTGGTGTAACGTTGACCTCATTACTGACGCTAAACTTGTCGCCATCAATGGTGGTATCACTTGGACGAACTTGGCTAATACCTGCCTTAAACAACCATGGCGTATCTGCAACAGCACCGCATGCACATAGGCTAGCCGCCAGAAACAACACTGATTTTTTCATCTTAAATTCCTTTTAAAACACCCAGAGAAACATAGGAATCTGCGATCCAGCGCAGTGTCCTATTTTTGTAGAGTGCAGACTCCATCACAAAAAATCAATGCTTTTATTAAAAAAAGCAAATATCTATTTTATCTAAACTCGCCAACCCCTAGTTTCATAAAAACTTAACATTTAAACTCCATTTGCTTAGCTTTGGGATCAGCGGCGTTTCTGTACGCGATACTCTAACACTGCCAGACTTTTATCTTGTGGCTCAGACAGTAAATCATGCCCGAGATGCAAACAAAACTTAGGGATATCACGCGTCGTTGACGGATCAGTGGCCAAGATTCGAATTTGTTGACCTGCCTGCGCACGGCGCATGGTTTGATGCAACATCATCACAGGTTCAGGGCAGTTTAGCCCACGCGTGTCCAACTCAATAATCGGTAAATCAGCGTCGCTCACCGTATGTTCCAATCCCATCAAACAGTCTGTATATGCACTATTCTAGTCGCTTCGTGAGAGATCGAATAGGCAAAAATAGCCAGTTTCAACCAAATCCAATGGTGACAGTCATGCAGATTGTCTCGTGCTAGGCTATGATTCAACCAAGCTGGACGATCCCAGACGTTTTCAGAGTATGAGAGTGAGTGTAATGAAAGAGGAACCTGCCCCGTCGTGGTCAATGCGTGGACTTCGGAAGTGGTTAGCCAATGCCCCTGAAACACGCGATGAGCTGCTCGGACTGGTACAAGATTCCAGACGGTTCGTAGAACCTGATACGGTAGATATGTTGGAGGGCGTATTAAGCTTGCCCGCCATTCAAGTGCGTGAAATCATGACCCCTCGCCCAGCAGTGGTCGGGATGTATGATGATGATGAACTGATTGAAATCATGCCTGTGCTGATCGAATCTGCCCACTCGCGCTTTCCGATTTTTTCGAGTACAGACCGTGAGAGTGTGGTTGGCGTTTTGATTGCCAAGGATTTACTGCAATTTTTATATAGCAAAGATCAGCACTTTGACTTGCTGGCCTGTATGCGCCCAGCGGTCTTCGTGCCCGAAACTGCCCGCGCTGATCACTTGCTGACTCAGTTGCGCCTGAGCAAGAGCCATATGGCGATTGTCGTTGATGAATATGGCAATACCGCAGGGGTGGTCACGCTCGAAGACTTGCTTGAAGAAATTGTTGGTGAAATTGCTGACGAACATGATGATCTAGAAAGTGAAATGGAAATGATCCGCCCTGACCCCGAACATGAGGGACAATGGCTGGTGCAAGCGCAGACACTGATTGAAAGCTTTAATGAGCATTTTGATACAGAGTTCGTCGGAGACGGTGTGGAAACGATGGGCGGGCTATTGCTGGCCGAATTGGGGCGGGTCAATGATTTGGTGGGACAAACTGTGCAAATCGCAGACTGGCACTTTACTGTATTAATGGCAGATTCGCGTAGCTTGCGCTTGCTCAGAGCGACCCGCCCATGAGCATGTCTATGTCGAACCTGCCGCTTGGCTATCGCTTAATTTTGGCATTGCTGGCAGGGGCGGCATTGCCGCTGGCCTTTTCCCCATATGAATGGTGGCCGATTGCCCTGCTGTCGCCTGCGATTTTATATGCGTTACTACAGCAGCGTAGCGCAAAACATGCATTTTGGATTGGTGAAGCCTATGGGATTGGGCTGTGGTGTGTTGGCGCGTTCTGGCTGTACACCTCAATCCATGTTTATGGTGATACGCCTGCCCCGCTTGCGCTGTTGATGATTGGTTTTGTTGGCGTGTCGATGGGTTTGTTCCATGCGGTGATGGCATGGGCATACCGACGCTTTGTACCTGAATCACCCCTGACCTTCGCACCGATCTGGGTGGTATTTGAATGGCTCAAGACATGGCTGTTTACGGGCTTTCCGTGGCTGTTTGTTGGCTATGGTTTTACTGGCAAGGGGTTAGATGGTTTTGCGCCTGTGGCAGGTGTCTTAGCCGTTAGCTTTGTGGTCGTTCTCATCGCGGCTGCACTGGTTGAGGTCTGCCGAGGCCGACGCTATTGGTTAGTGCCTGCAATACTGTTGGTGGTGCTGGCGATTGGCTTGGATCAAGTACGCTGGACAACGCCCAAAACCAGCCCCGCACTCTCGGTATCCTTGGTACAAGGCAATATTCCACAGGATCTAAAATGGCTGACCGAATATCGGGTCAAAACGCTCGAAATCTACACCGAACTGTCAGAGACAGAATGGGGGCGCGATTTGGTGGTGTGGCCAGAAGCCTCTATTCCAATGTTCCAAAGCGACCCAGAAGCCAGACCTTTCATTGAGCAGGTTGAATTACTAGCTGCTGCGACCAATAGTGCTTGGGTGACAGGGATTCCATGGCAAGCCAATGATGAATACAACCCATTTAAAGATGATTACCCACCGTTTTATAACAGTATTATGGCGCGCGGTGCATCAGGTGATGGCTTGTACCATAAGCAGCGCCTCGTGCCGTTTGGGGAATATATTCCATTTGAGGGTGCGCTGAAGTGGGTACTCCCCAATCTCAAACGCAATATGGAGGTCAGCAGCTTTAGTGCTGGTCGGGATGATCAAGCGCCCTTACAAGTTAAAGGTCACCCCTTGGCGGCTGCGATTTGTTATGAAGTGGCCTATCCTAACCTGACCCGCAAAAACGCTCGCGACAGTGATTTTCTGGTCACGTTGTCGAATGATGCATGGTTTGGTACATCGGCAGGTCCATTGCAACATTTGCAGATGGTACAAATGCGCGCCAAAGAAACGGGACGCTGGTTTATTCGCGCCACCAATACAGGTGTGACTGCATTCATTGATGATCAAGGAACGATTGTCCGTCGAACTGCACAGTTTGAACCTGCGGTTCTACGCGGCGACTTGCCCGCGATGCAAGGCTTAACGCCCTATATGCGTTGGGGCGATTGGCCTATTTTGGCCATCAGTATGCTGCTGTTGTTCTTAGGCTTATATTTTCAACGGCAACGCTTACCTGCCAATGCAGTATCCTTGCGCAGTAAGTACTAGGGTCTGTTGACCATTGGCACGGTGTGACTCAAGTGAGTCAGTGCATCACACAGAAACAGCAGAATTTTTGGGCTTTTTTTCTGCTAGAATGCGCTGCAAATTTCACGGCTGGTGTGGTTCTAGCCGTTTTTCAGGCTTTACAAGGAGAACGGGCATGTCTCATGATGATCACGCCGTTGAAAACAATCCGCGCAAAGAACTGCTGTATGTCGGCCTTTTTGCACTCATGTTGTCTGCCATTATTGGTTTGATTTTTTATGGTGGCTATATGCGTCCCGCTGCGCCAAGCGTCGAGACACTACTGTCACAGATGGCCGAAAGCAGCCAAGAGCAACCACAACCTGTTGACGCAAGTGCTGCAACGCCTGCCGAGATGGTTGCAGAAGCTACGGACAGCACGCCTGTTG
>JAYXXU010000268.1:0-1622 GCA_036019135.1 Pseudomonadota bacterium
GCAAGAAAAAATCCAACACCCGCTGGTCGATGAGCGACTTTTCAAAGGCGGACACGATCACTATCTGGCAGGAGATGAGCATACATCAGCCTATGTCTTATATTTGGGCACGAATCCACTGCTCAGCAATCGTGGCATCAATGCAACCGATACCATCAAGGCCTTGGTCAAAGATCCCAATCGTAAAATGGTTGTGGTTGATCCCAGAGTCACCGAAACAGCGCGTCGCGCGGATCGACATTTGTGCATCAAACCTGCCCAAGATGTATACTTTTTATTGGCGCTCAACGCCATCATCGTGCAAGAGAACCAATACGATCACGCCTATATTCAAAAGCGGGTTGAAGGCTTTGATGCTGTGGCGACCATGCTCAAGCAGGTAGATCGACACGACATGGCACGCCGTACTGAGTTAGATTTGGCTGCGATTGAAGCCGTTGCACGCGAGTTTGCACAAGCCCCCAGCGCAGCGATTTGTTATGACTTAGGGGTAGATCATGGGGTACATACCACCTTGGTCAGCTACCTGATTCGGATGCTCTCGCTGATCACGGGTAATGTTGGTAAACGGGGCGGGAATGTGTTCGTGCAGCAATTTGGCCCCAAATTTCCAATTTTGCCACGTCTACAACAACCACTAGAGTCGAATATTCAGGCTTCGGCCTTGATTGCGCCGATGATGCAATTTTCACCCAATCTGCTACCCGAAGAAATCCAGTCCGCCCACCCTGATCGCATTCGAGCGTTGATCGTCGATGGCGCAAACCCACTGGTCAGTTATGTCGATACCAAGCGATTCCGTGCGGCGTTTGATCTGTTGGATCTGTTGGTGGTGATTGAGCCGAATATGACCGAGACCGCCCAAGCCGCTGACTATGTATTGCCCACACCCGCTGGCTATGAAAAATGGGAAACTGCCGTTTTTCCCAAAGACGTGATCTACTCGCAAGTTCGGCCTCCTGTAGTGACAGCACCTGTACATGCCCTACCTGAAATCGAAATCTATTATCGCTTGGCCAAAGCGATGGGCATCGTGCCCAAACTTCCCAAAATCGCCTATCGACTGGGAAAAAAAGCCACCCTGCCCCATATTGCACCCGCCTATTTAGCATCAATTGGGATATTTTCGTTCAGTGGTCGTGTCAGTACCGCAGGAGCTTTGGCGACGATCGGGCGTACATTTTTTGCCTTATATGAAAGCCTTGATCCTCACCTCAAAAACCCATTGCTGGCTTATATTTGGCTACTATCAGTCGGCTATGCCCTGACTCGGCGCAAGCAGTTTAATGCTGAATTCCCACACATGGCCAACGTCAAAAATCCGTTTACCATCGCCAAGCATATTTTAGAGTTGATTGAGGCACATCCTGAAGGGGTCATTTTAGGGCACTTAGATGAAACTCGAAACTTTGAAGATTTTTGTCACTATGCCAATGGCAAAGCACGGCTCTATCAAGCTGATTTTATGCAAGACCTGCAAGATCTGCTGACGACAACGGATACCCCTTCTGAGTATCCATTCGTACTAGATGCAGGTATGCGTACAGGCTGGACAGCCAATACCATTGTGCGTGATCCATCTTGGCGAAAAGGCCGTGACATTCCCTATGCCATGCTGATTC
>JAYXXU010000269.1:0-5494 GCA_036019135.1 Pseudomonadota bacterium
GTGTTCCCCAGCGACGCACTTCGACATTATCCTGCTCATCTGTCCCTGCGGGGACACTATCATCTGGCAAATTCGGGATATTCAGGGCTTTTTGTTCTATTTCGGCCTGCAAGGCTGTCAATTCAGCATCCGCCGCCTTCATTTCCTCACCAACCAATTGCATTCGCGCCATCAATGCTGTGGCATCCGCACCAGATTTTTTGAGCTGACCAACTTGTTTTGCGCCACTATTGCGCTCTGCTTGTAGACTTTCGGTGCGCACCTGAATGGCCTTACGCCGTGCCTCTAGCGCAGCCCAAACGCTGGGATCTAGCGACACCCCGCGCTTGGACAGCGCAGCGTTGACGGTTTCAATCTGGTTACGAAGCAACTTTGGATCAATCATGACAAACACTTAATCAGCATAAAAAACTACCGAATAGTGTACGAGGTTTGCAGGCTATTGGACAGGTTTCAGCATGGGCTATCACTCTGCTCAGTTGACCAAACCAGATTACGCCCCAAATGCTTGGCCTGATATAACGCCCGATCCGCAGATTGAATCAACTGATCAATATCTTGTGCTGGCCGAATCATTGCTACCCCGACACTGACGGTGGGCATAATCAATTGACCCTGCCAATCACAAACCAACTGATTGACGGATGCTCTGAGACGCTCTGCAATCGTTAGTGCATCATCCAACTGTGTATCAGGCAATACAATTAAAAACTCCTCTCCACCCCAACGTGCCACACAATCCTCATCACGCGACAACTCTGCAAAGCACTGTGCCACCTCACACAAAATACGATCACCACAATCATGCCCAAACACATCATTAATCTCTTTAAAACTATCTAAATCGCACAATAGCACTGAAAACAACTGCTGGGTCTGTTGATATAACGATAGCGCTTGCTCTAAAGCCTGCGCGCCTGCACGCCGATTGGCCAACTGCGTCAATGGGTCGGTATGAGACAATTTTTCAACTTGATCCAACATTTGCTTGATGTCATGCACATCACGAAATGACACCATATGCCATTCGGATTTGATATTGGATTCAATTTCGGCTGCAATCGCAAACCAACGACGTTCGCCATTTTTACAACGCACCAATGATGTGACTTCGGCAACTGTTTTATTTTGGGCAATACTGGCATCAACGGCATCTAGCCATTCTTGAAAACGAAAATCGCGCACCTCTTGCTCAGGATAGGCCAATTCAAAAAACGCCTGAATACCTGGCATTTCCTCCATGGTGTAGCCGATTTGCTCAAGAAATGCTTTATTAATAAATACATGACGGCGCTCTCTTTGTACATTATCCGCATGTTCAATCTCCTCAGAGATCAACAGCGGCACAGGTACAAAGTCCATCAACCTAAAAATTAATTGATACATCTCCGCTTCGACAGTGGCAGATGCATTGGAGTCGGACATAAGCTTTCAGTTGACCAAAATTATCATCGTAGGACAAATATTGACAGAGTTAGCGATAGGAAGAAATTACTTTATCTAACAATCAGACCAGCATCCAGTTGATTGGTCAACACCTATGGATGACTCACCAGTCTTAAAAGTGTCGCAGCCAACCCTCAGGCTACGACACGCTACTTGTAGCACTTTTACTTACTGATCAATTACATCAGTTCCCGCAGGTGGCACAAACTTAAACTGCGTATCACTGAGTGTTGGATTCAATTTGACTTGACTAAACTGAATCTCAGTGCGCTGTCCCAATGAATCTTTGAGGGTCATTTGTTGAGGGGCATCGCCAGCAAAGCTGATTGCCAAACTCTCAAATGCGCCATCTTTGTTGAGAGGATAAAGGATAAAGCTGTTCTGATTGCGATTGGGCTGGGTCACACGAAATGCCTTCATGATCGCTTCTGGCTGTCCAGACAATAACAAGGCAGGCGTACTACCCACTTGCTCATCCATCTGCTGCCGCGTGGCCTGTTCCAAATCTGGGTCATAGATCCACACGGTACGTTGATTGGCCACGATCAACTGGCTCATCGGGCTGGTGGTCTCCCAACGGAACTGACCTGGCCGCTTGACTTGCATCACACCACTAAAATTGCGATTCAAATGGGTTGGACGCAATCCTTGACTGGCATTCGGCTGCTTAGATTGAGCCGTTATCGTGCGCTGGGTAAAATTGGCCTCTAGGCTATTCAACTTGCTTAGCGCACGCGTCAAAGCAACAGCCGCTTGTGCTTCGGTTGCCGCTGGTGTGGCGCTGGTGACTGCAACAGAGGGCTTGGGTGTTGCGCTGGCATGTACCAAACCAACCACTGGCACAGTCATCAGTACTGCACCCCACATCATCATACGGTGTTTTTTTGAGTTTAACATTGACAGGCAACCTCCAGATGCTTTTTGAAATATCAAACGACGAACAAACTATGCCATGCGATTATGTCAGCTAATAGCTTGTTTTTGTGTGGGTTAACCCAATGATTATGCAAAACCAGAACGCTTGGCAGTGTTTGTGTAAAGATTTATCCTCAAAGTACATGTTTATACCGTGTGGCGTGCTCAAGCTTACCAAAGCTTCCACCACGCAACAAAAAACCCGCATACTGCGGGTTTTTTGTTGATTGAGCAAAATTAGACTGCTTCAACCATTACATAACGACGACCAAAAGCGCCTTTGACTGCAAACTTGACGACACCGTCAGTCGTTGCAAACAAGGTGTGGTCACGACCCATACCGACGTTATCGCCCGCATGGAATTCTGTGCCACGCTGACGCACGATGATGCCGCCCGCTTGGATTTTTTGGCCGCCGTAGACTTTTACGCCGAGCATTTTTGGGTTGGAATCACGACCGTTCCGCGTGGAACCGCCGGCTTTTTTATGTGCCATGAGTAAAACTCCTTAAACGGGTCGTTAAATTACAGCGCAATCGCAGTAATTTTGATTTCAGTAAACCACTGACGGTGGCCTTGCTCTTTGTGGTAGTGCTTACGACGACGATGCTTGACGATACGGATCTTGTCGCCACGACCATGGCGCAGTACTTCTGCGGTCACAGTAGCACCAGCAACGCTTGGCGCGCCGATTTGGATATTGTCGCCATCAACGACCATCAATACATCAGCAAAGGTCAGCGCTTCGCCAGTTTCGGCTTTGAGCAGCTCAACTTTTAGACGCTCACCCACAACAACGCGATGCTGTTTGCCACCGCTTTGAATCACTGCGTACATGGTTTACTCCAATATGCCCGTGTCACCGTGCCGACGATAGGACTGTCGATCTTCATACGGTTGCCACTGGGAGAATTTCGCAAGGTGACAGATTGTAGGGAAAATGACCAACGCTGGCAAGTTTTTTGCTGGGTTTTTCTGAGTGAGGCGCTTTAATTTTGGTGCTGGCTAGGGATTAACACAGATCAATGCTGGAAGTTCGGTGATATGACGGCTAGGATACGGCTGTTTTGCTGCTAAAGTTCGACTGTTGTTGCAAGGACACTCACGGATTGAGTCTATGTTTTGCAACGTTAATAGGGTAAACATCATGCTCGACTTCAAAAAAGATATTCTCGCGCCCGTTGCGAGTGACTTTGCTGCGATGGATCATTTTATTCATACAGGCATTCATTCTAAAGTCCCCTTGGTCATGAGTGTCAGTCAGCATGTCGTCGATGCTGGTGGCAAGCGCATGCGACCATTGATGTGTCTATTGGCGGCGCGTGCTTGCGCCCCAGACAGTACGCATCGATCTGATCAGGTACAACAGCTGGCGGCGATTATTGAGATGCTGCATACCGCAACCTTAGTGCATGATGATGTGGTGGATGAGTCTGGCCTACGCCGTGGACGGCCAACCGCCAATGCCACATGGAACAATGCGACAGCGGTTTTGGTTGGTGATTTTTTGATTGCGCGTGCCTTTGACCTGCTGGTGAACTTAGGCAATTTGGCGTTGCTAAAGGATTTTTCGTCAGGCACTTGTGAAATTGCTGAAGGCGAAGTGTTGCAGCTACAGCATCAACATAATCCTGACTCTACGGAACAAGACTATTTACAGATTATTTATGGCAAGACCTCACGCCTGTTCATGCTGGCAACCGAAGGCGCGGCACTGCTGCTAGACGCACCGACGTATCGCATGGCATTACGCGACTATGCCCAACACTTCGGCAATGCCTTCCAGATCATTGATGATATTTTAGACTATAGCTCTGATGCCGAAACGCTAGGCAAAAACATTGGGGATGATTTACTCGAAGGCAAACCTACCCTGCCGTTGATTGCAGCAATGCAACGATGCGATGGCGAGGATTTGCAGTTGATCCGCAAGAGTATTCAAACAGGCGGATTGGCCGATTTGGATCGAGTGATTGCTTTGGTGCATGACAGTGGTGCATTGGCCTACTGCCATCAACGCGCCACCGAAGAGACCCAGTTGGCGGTCGCTGCCCTGTCGGTGCTGCCTGCCTCACCCTACCGTACAGCACTGGCCAATCTCGCACATCTTGCGCTGAATCGGTTGAACTAACGATGCTGACGTTTACGGATCTGCTCGATGATATGGCCAGTTGTCTGGATTCACCCAATCCAGAACTGCTGATCTTATTGGTGGATCGCTTACGTCCCGCCTCTAGCCGTGATGATGAAGACATTCACCATCGGCTATCCCGTTTGATTGACACCTTGCGTGCCTCGCCTGAACGCTGCCAAGTGCTACATGATTATGTGCTGTCTATTTTGACCACCTACCATCAGGTCGGTCTGTATGCGGACAGTGGGATTTTGGGCAATGAAGGATTTTTTACTGCGGTACGGCAGCGGATTGGCTGGCGTTTTTTGCCACCATTGCGCCAAAGCAATCAATTGCGTGATTTGTTCAGTTTATGCTTCCATGAACCTACGGATGCGCGCTGGATTCGGCATATTCGGGCAGAAGATTGGGATGCGCTATTTGAGCTGCTGAGTCAGGTACATAGCCGACAAGACTTACTCAATGAGGTACGAAGCCGCGTCTTGAGTGCCATCATGATCGTGTCATATCGCATTACCTCGATTGGGATCGAACCTGAGCTGATTCGAGCATATCCCGCCATCAATGAGTTTAAGTCACCTTTTTTAGTCCAAAACCGTGAAGTCATTGACTATGTTGAGTGTTTTAAGCGGATTCTATATGCCGAACGACACCCCGATGAGCAATCAACCGAAGAAATTCCGCTAGCCGATGAACGACCTGCATTGGTGATGCTGGATCAATGTCGTGATATTTTAAATCGCATCAAGAAAAACACCCGTAAACAAGGCGTGAGCTTAAGCCTGACCAACCTACTAATTCGGCTAGAGCAATGTCTGAATCGAATTGAGCTGCTATTTAAACTGTTACATCAATCACCAGAGCAAGTGCGGCAAGCACTGGCTGAAATGTTGCGATTGGCAACACGCGCTCAGCGTGAAGAATCCAGTGTGCGGGCGTTGATTTCGATCAATACCGAACTGATGGCTCAACAAGTCACCGAAAATGCCAGTCGTACAGG
>JAYXXU010000270.1:0-12794 GCA_036019135.1 Pseudomonadota bacterium
TCTCTGCACCAATATTGGTGGTCATCACCAACACCACATGCCGAAAATCGGTCTTACGACCATTGTTATCGGTCAACGTACCATGATCCATCACTTGCAACAGCAAATTGAACACATCAGGGTGGGCTTTTTCGATCTCATCCAACAACAACACACAATGTGGGTGCTTGTTGATTGAATCGGTTAACAGGCCACCTTGGTCATAACCAACATAGCCAGGTGGCGCACCAATCAAGCGCGAAACCGTGTGCCGCTCCATGTACTCAGACATGTCAAAACGGATTAACTCGACGCCTAGCACGGTTGCCAATTGCTTGGTGACTTCGGTCTTACCGACGCCAGTTGGACCTGCAAACATAAACGAGCCAATCGGTTTTTCGGGCGATTTTAAGCCTGCACGCGACAGCTTAATCGCCGCGGCCAATGCTTCGATCGCTTCATCTTGGCCGAATACAACCCGTTTCAGATCACGCTCCAGATTCGCCAAGACAGTTTTGTCATCACGCGAGACAGATTTAGGCGGGATACGGGCAATTTTGGCGACAATTTCTTCAATCTGATCCACATCAATCAGCTTAGGCTGATCGCTTTCTGGCTGTAGACGTTGATATGCGCCTGCCTCATCGACCACATCGATTGCTTTATCTGGCAAGAAGCGTTCTTGAATGTGCTTAGCCGATAGCTCGGCCGCAGCAGTCAATGCCGCATCGGAATAGGACACATGGTGGAATTCTTCAAAGCGCGATTTCAGCCCTTTGAGAATGGCAATGGTATCAGCCACACTTGGCTCAACCACATCGATTTTTTGGAAGCGACGCGACAATGCATGGTCTTTTTCAAACACTTGGCGGTATTCTTGATACGTGGTCGAACCAATGCAACGCAGCGTGCCATTTGCCAAGGCAGGCTTGATCAAATTCGACACATCCATGGTGCTGCCCATACTTGATCCAGCACCAATAATCATGTGAATTTCATCAATAAATAAAATCGCATCAGGGGTCTTTTTCAGCTCATTCAGCAATTGCTTGATGCGCTTTTCAAAATCACCCCGATACTTTGTCCCTGCAACCAGCGAACCAATGTCGAGGCTATAGACCACAGCATCTTCGAGCGGCTTGGGCGCTTTACCATTGACAATCAGCCATGCCAAACCTTCTGCAATAGAGGTTTTTCCCACGCCTGGATCACCGACCAACAGCGGATTATTTTTACGGCGCCGACAGAGAATCTGTGCGGCACGCTCAATTTCTTTTTCACGCCCAATCAGCGGATCGGTACGGCCTTCACGCGCTTGGTCATTGAGATTTACGGCATAGGCTGTCAGCGGGTTATTACGCGCGGCTGAACCGCCCTCCTCCTCATTGTCAGCCTCACCCAGCACGCCATCTTGCTGGCTTTCATCGTCTTTGCGAGTACCATGCGAAAGGTACTGGGTCAAATCCAAACGATTAATTTGCTGTTTTTTCAGTAAATAAACCGCAAAACTATCTCGCTCTGAATACATCGCCACCAAGACATCCGCACCCTCAACAGGTCGGTTGCCCCCGCCAGAAGACTGCACATGAAAAATCGCGCGCTGCAAAATCCGATCAAAACTATCGGTAGGATGTGGGGCTTGCTCACTGGCTTCGCTCAGGCGTGGCGTGTGCTTGTCGATATACTCATTTAAGTCACGACGCAAGCTTGGAATATCCGCACCACAGGCGCGTAGTGCATTGACGGCTGAATCGTTTTCGAGCAGCGAGAGCAATAGATGCTCAACGGTCAAAAACTCATGACGCTTCTGACGAGCCATTGTGACCGCCAGACGCAGGGATACTTCCAAATGACGACTGAGCATTGTTGACCTCTATTGCGGTTGCGGTTCGATCTGGCAAAGCAGTGGATGGCCTTGTGCGCGGGCGTAGTTATTCACCTGTTGCGCCTTGGTCTCGGCAATATCCCGAGGATAGACCCCTGCCACACCTTTACCACGATAGTGTACTGTTAGCATTACCTCAGTTGCTCGGTCAAGATCAAGTCCGAAATATTGCTGTAACACCTCTATAACAAACTCCATGGGGGTATAGTCATCATTAAACAAGATGACCGCATATAACGGTGGACGTTCTAGCGCAGGCGGAGCGGTCATCACCTCTGAATCAGACTCTGCGTCAGCGTCGGTATTCGAAGCACGAATACTCGGATAATGCCAATCTTGCGGAATATCCATAGAATACGCGCTGTCCTTTGGGCGATTGTCTTGCAATTGTCATCCGTCCTGATAAATAAGCGAGACAGGCACGACACATGCACCATCTCAGGTTGTCATCGGGTTACATTCGCTCGATTATGGAGTGATGCAAGGCTTTGGTGCAATACCATGACCATCGCTCATATCCTCCCGTCTACACGATGTTTATTGGCTTTGGGGTGCTGGCACAGGCGGCAAGTCGGCCAAAGTCGCGGGCAGCTCCATTGAGTTTCTACCCTGCTCCCATGCATAGCGTTGGGTAGTATTTTGACCACCACCTCGCAATTTGATTTCGACATGTTTTGGTGTAAAGCCTGCGGGCATCGTCCAGCGACCCGCCAAGCGTTGGAACGCATTGAACTTAAACCGATCATCTGACAAAGGCACAGCTACAACGGTTTCGCCATTGATCAAATGCATTTCAATACGACCACTGATCTCACGTCTGTTGGGGCGCAACTGCATTAAATCAAGCTGATATTCAAATGCCCGCTCAGGCAGCGGCTTAATCTCAATATGACGCACCTTCAGGTCAATGCCGCCATTGTCGATCAAAATATCTTGATACGATGTCAGACGTGACTCAGACAACTGACGAAGATCTGCTTCCGTTTGCATTTGTGTTTGAATGTTTTTGGCGGTTTCTAATGCCAGATCACGCTCTTGCACCATTGTCGCCAAGGTTTTTTCGAGCAATTCAATCGCGACTTTTTGGTCAGCCACTTTGGCATTTAAATCTGCCACATCACGTACACTTGCGCCAACCACAGTCATCCCTTGCTGATGTCCCACGTTATAGCCCAACAAGCTCGCAGCACCTGCAATCAGAATCCCCATCAGAACCAAAATAAAAGGATGGGACACTGCGCTAGTGGTTTTTTCTGTACTCATGAATGGTTATTCCAGAATCACCAACGCTGGGATGAAGTATTCAAACCCGCATTGGATCAGTTATTGCAATAATTGACAAATCACACGATGTGAAGTGCAGCACAGATGCGCATAGCCGCCTGATTAAGGCAGCAATGCGACTGTGTCTAAGCCAGCCGTCTCAGGCAAATCAAACATTAAATTCATGTTTTGTACCGCTTGACCAGCCGCACCTTTAACGAGGTTGTCTTGTACCACCAATACAACCAATGTATCACCTTGATTCGGACGATACAGCGCAATCCGTAGGTGATTGGAGCCTCGAACACTGCGGGTTTCGGGCAAACTGCCCGCAGGCATCACGTCAACAAACGGCTCATCGGCATAATATTGTTCAAACAACTGTTGCAAATCGCTCGCTTGGCCTGCTGCCGTCAACCGAATATACATTGTGGTAAACATGCCGCGAATCATCGGTACTAGATGCGGCACAAACAACATCTCAGCGAACTGTGCATCTGGGGCAATGGCTTGCAAGCCTTGTACGATTTCGGGATGGTGACGATGCCCCTTGACCCCATACGCCTTAAAACTGTCCGATGCCTCAGAAAACAATAAGCTGGTCTCAGCCTTGCGTCCCGCACCTGATACGCCAGATTTGGCATCGATGATCAAACTCGCAGGCTCAACCAATGCAGTCGTCGAACGCAATAGCGGCAACAGCCCCAATTGAACTGTAGTTGGATAGCAGCCTGGGTTACCAATAATCCTTGCCTGCTTGATCTGTGCGCGATTGACTTCTGGCAAACCATACACCGACTCCGCTAACAAATCGGGACAAGCATGTGGCATGCCGTACCATTGTTCAAAGACAGTTGTATCTTGCAGCCGAAAATCAGCCGCCAAATCGATGACTTTAACCCCCTGATCGGTCAACTCGCGTGCTTGCTTCATTGCCACGCCATGTGGTGTTGCAAAAAACACCACGTCACAGCCCGCCAGTGCCTCTGGTGTGCTATCACTAAAGCACAAATCTGTCACACCACGCAGACTCGGAAACATCGCATCCACGCGCGTCCCTGCTTCAGTGCGTGAGGTGAGGACTGTGACCTGAACCTGTGGATGTCGTGCCAATAGGCGCATCAACTCTACACCAGTATACCCTGTGCCACCGACGATACCTGCCGAAATCATGCCATCCACTCCAAACCAGACCTGATCAAAACGAGATGGCTAGTATGACAGGAACAGATGACAGACAAAACTGCCGAATGCCATAGACGAGGCGGCTTATTTGCTCTTAAATACAAGATAGGAACAATCCTCACAATAAATCTAAGGAGTGCGTGGATGCCTTCGCCTTTTTTTGTCTCAGTCAAACCGCTCGTCGGCGGGATTCGTGCCGCCTTGATTACCACCAGCCTGTTAATGGTGGGCTGTGGTGGTGATGGCGCAACCACACGTACCACCCCAACCACAAAGCCCAAACCTGACGAAAAAACTTTCGTACTGACGATACAAAGTCCAGTGCTACTCAAAAACGTCGAAGGGCTGGTCGTTGATACCGTGACAGGCCAAACCATCGCCAGCAAAGTATTGGCCGAAGGACATCGGATTGATTTTGAGCTGGTTCCCAGTCAGTTAGCCAACAGACGCTTGACTTATCTGGAGCTACGTCCTACCTCCTTGAACAACAGCAGCTATTATGATCCGATCACAGATCGGGATGCGGCATTTAATCAATCCCTACGGGCACTGGTGAATGCATCTGGTACTACCCAGTCAGTCGTGGTTGACCCCTACACCGAGATTGCCTACCAACGCGCACAAATTCGTGCAGGGTGGTTTGATGAGCAAGATGATTTTAGCCAGCTCAATAAGCTCAAAACGGCGGCGATGACGGCAGCATACTCAGAGGTCAATGCCGTTTTTTCGGTACGCAACATCAACAGCGTACCCAGCATCAGTAGCCGTGATGATCTGAGCAACCTGCTCAGCAGCAAAACCCAAAGCCGAGCATTTAATTATTTTCAGTTTGCGTTAGGACATATTCAACACTATGTGACTCAGCAAGGGAGCATCGCCAGTCCCTATCTGGCCTTCAGCCAAAAAGCGGCTCTCGACATGTTAGATGGTGATCTTGATGGCATGACGCTACGAGGTTTCGGTGATCGTGCGGTTGATTTAATTGATAGGCCATTGGTCAAAGCACAACCGATCTTGAATAATGATCCAAACCGTAATAACCATAAAGACCTTGCCGAGGATCAATTAGATGCGCGCAGCAGCTATAATCCCGCTGTTGGCGATGCCATTAAAGGCTTATTTAGTCCGTTGTTTGCCAGCACCTCTCCTGAGTTCAAAGTCATCAATGATTATGACTATCTGAACTTCACCGCCAAAAAATCCAATGGTACACCGCGCGCCTATGCCCTACACAGTCCTGGTGCTGGCAACTATACCCGTGCTTTTGGCCTCACAGGGTCAACGCTGGTCAAAAACTCATTAAATGCCGATGATACAGGTTTGGTCAGTGATATTGAACAGCTAGCTGGTCGCTATGAAAATGCTTCTGACTGTCAGCTTGATATTCG
Organism: Pseudomonadota bacterium; assembly: GCA_036019135.1. Lineage (GTDB taxonomy): Bacteria > Pseudomonadota > Gammaproteobacteria > Pseudomonadales > Moraxellaceae > JAYXXU01. The sequence goes on from JAYXXU010000270.1 coordinate 5,701, forward strand.
CCCCAATGGCCAAGTGCTCTTAACCCAAGGCACACTGCGCTTCGAAAACCAAATAGACCGTGATTTTGATGATTCGTTAAGCCGTCCGACCGCCGATAGTCAGCGCTATCTGATCAATGTCAGCACCCCCAGCATTAGCATGCCTGAGTTTATTCAAATTCGCACCGATGGCGCACAGGTGCTCTCAGCGCGGGCAGGTCGGTCACTCGATCCGCTACCTGATGAACTGAGCCAAGTCGATCTGAGTTGTGATTTTTAGGGAGTGAAGGTCGCAAAGGCTTAGGGGATCATAGGCATTAAGTCAAATTTACCCAGCGCAACTTAGTCATGATGGTCTGGGTTGCCACCAGCTCGGCCAACCAAACTGCATTAAGGCTTGGCGCTGCTGTGTATAGGTTGGACAAACTCGGCTGACCTCTGCCCAAAACTGGGCGGAGTGATTCATCTGGCGGGTGTGGCAGAGCTCATGCCATAACACGTAATCACTGACCGCCTGTGGTAGCAACACCAAGCCTGCGTTGAGGTTAATGCGGCCTGTACCAGAGCAACTGCCCCAGCGAGTGCGTGCGTGTCGCACCGTACAATGTTGATACCGAAACTGCCCTTGCTGCGCCAACATCGCCAAGCGTTTGGGCAAATACTGCTTAGCCTGATCACGAACCCACGACGTCAAATGATATGCCGTTTGGGTCTCAGGCAAAATCAGCCGTAACTGGCTCACGTCTGTGTGGATCGTTTGCTGCCCTGTTGGACAGCCAGCTATGTGCACCTGCCATACCTGATCCAGCACGGTGAGCAAGACCAGCTCACCACGCTGTAGCGGTGCAATCACCTCTCGATCAACCACAGGCGACAGCACCGACTGTGGATAGTGTTGAAGCAGCCATGGCTGACAATCCTGCAAGAACAGCGCCACCTGATCCTCACTCACCCCAATTGGTACGGTGAGCTTGATCTGACCTTGGATGATCCGCAGTTTCAGTCGTTTGGCACGCGGGTGCGTCTGCCGAATAATCGGCGGTAAAGCGGACAGGCTCATGATCTGGATGCGATACAGCGTTTGGACTATTCCGCCAGTTTGGTTTGTACACCATTCACACCAGCGACCAAAGCCACATCGGCAGGACGACGAGCAAACAAGCCATTACAGACCACGCCTGCAATATTGTTCAAGCTACCTTCTAGCTCAATCGGATTCATAATATTCAAATTATGTACATCCAAAATCACGTTGCCGTTGTCCGTGACAAAGCCCTGACGATAAGCAGGATCACCGCCCAGTGCCGCCAACTGACGTGCAACCGCAGAACGCGCCATTGGAATTACCTCAACAGGCAGCGGAAAGGCGCGTCCCAATTGGCCAACCCATTTGGACTCATCCACAATGCAGACGAATTTTTTGGCAATTGAGGCCACGATTTTTTCGCGCGTTAATGCCCCACCGCCCCCTTTAATCATATGTAGATGACGGTCAATTTCGTCCGCACCATCTACATAAGCATCAAGGCTGCCAACTTGATTCATCTCGACCACTTCGATTCCCAATTTCTGAAGCCGCTCAGTGGTGGCTTGCGAACTGGATACCGCTGCTTCAAGCTGAAGCTGGGGGAGCAAGTCAATCAAAAAATTGACGGTGCTGCCTGTCCCCACACCGAGCACACCACCTTTGGGCAGATGTGCCAAAGCGGCTTCGGCAGCGGCATATTTACGTTGGTCTTGTGCTGACAATGTGTGCATATCGATTTCCTGTGGCCAATAGAACGTCTTTTACAGAATGTGGCGCTGATCCAGCAATGCTGCCTTGAATCCAGTCAGCAGGTGCAATACCCTTGCCAGTCTACTCGTTTTTGTTTGGAATAAGCATGTTGTCGCAACTGGTTCGGCGTATTTTACAAGCAACTGTCTACGATGTCGCCATCGAGACGGCTCTGGATACTGCACCCAAGCTTTCGGCACGCTTCAACAACCAGATTCGACTCAAGCGTGAAGACATGCAGCCCGTGTTTTCATTCAAGCTGCGCGGTGCATACAACCGCATCAGCCAATTGACCCAAGCACAACAGGCCAAGGGCGTGATCTGTGCCTCAGCAGGCAACCATGCACAAGGAGTGGCCTATTCGGGGCAGCGCTTGGGCTTGAATACCATTATCGTCATGCCCCGCACCACACCCGAAATCAAAGTCGAAGCCGTCCGCCAACTGGGCGGGCATGTGGTATTAGAAGGCGATAGCTTTGACCAAGCCAATCACTACGCCCTCAATCGCGCCCAACAAGAGGGTCTGGTCTATATTCCACCCTATGATGATGAACTGGTGATTGCAGGCCAAGGCACGATTGCGATGGAATTGTTGCGGCAATGGCGTAATGTGGATTATGTGTTTGTTGCGGTCGGCGGTGGCGGCTTGATCTCGGGCGTTGCCGCCTATCTCGGCGAAGTTGCCCCACATGTCAAAATCATTGCGGTCGAATCAGCCGAATCAGCTTGCCTCAAACTCGCACTTGAGACTGGCGAACGTGCCATTCTGCCGCAGGTTGGTTTATTTGCGGATGGGGTGGCGGTTGCACAGATTGGCAAGCTACCATTCGATGTGATTCGCCAAACCAAATCCGATGGCTCAGGCATGATCGTTGAGCCAGACGTGGTGACCTGTACCACTGATGAAATCTGTGCCGCCATCAAAGATGTATATGAAGAAACCCGCAGCATCGTTGAGCCTGCGGGCGCATTGGCCATTGCAGGCATGAAAAAATTCGTAGAGCAGACAGGCGTTACCGATAAAAACATGGTCGGAATTGTCTGTGGGGCGAACATGAACTTTGATCGATTGCGCTATATTGCTGAGCGCACTGAGTTGGGTGAGCGGCGCGAAGCCATTTTTGCGGTGAGTATTCCTGAGCAAGTTGGCGCATTTTTAACATTTTGCCGCACGTTACAAGGACGTGGCATTACCGAGTTTAACTATCGCTTCAATGGCTCTGATAATGCACATGTCTTCGTTGGGATTGCCCTAAAAGGCGGCATGACGGAACGTGCCGCCATTCATGACCATCTGCAACAACACGGCTATCGGGTCGATGATCTGTCCGATGACGAAATTGCTAAACTGCATATTCGGCATTTGATTGGTGGTCAGGCCAATCTTGCCGACGAGCGCTTGTTCCGCTTCGAATTCCCTGAACGCCCCAGCGCACTGTTGAACTTCCTCGAAAAACTCGGGCAAGCCTTTAATATTTCGCTGTTCCATTATCGCAATCATGGCGCGGCAGAAGGTCGAGTCTTGGTCGGATTACAACAGGGTGACTACCAAGCAGATCAATTGCTGGCTATTTTGAATGCGATTGGCTACCCCTATCAAGAAATGACGGATAGTGTCGGCTATCAGTTATTTTTGAAGTAATGCGTCAGGCATCTGGCAATCCCAACCGATTGCCAGCGCTTTTTTGGTCTGAAAACAAAATCTGCTACCATCGCCGCTTTCTTATTTGACGCAGGCCGTCCATCCAATGAATCCAACCATTGAAGTCATGCTGTCCGAAGCCCAAATCCACATACGGATTCGTGAACTGGCGGCACAAATCAATCAACGCTACCAAGACAGCACACATGAGCTGGTATTGATCGGATTACTGCGCGGATCGTTTATCTTTATGGCTGACTTGTGTCGCCTGATTACCGTGCCACACTCTCTGGACTTTATGACTGTCTCCAGCTATGGCAACGAGACAGTCAGCTCACGCAACATTAAAATCATCAAGGATCTCGATGACGAAATCCACCAAAAGCACGTCCTGATCATCGAAGACATCATTGATTCAGGCAACACATTGAGCAAAGTCTACCAATTGCTGACTGATCGTGCGCCCGCCTCCATCGAAATCTGTACTTTTTTAGACAAACCGTCACGCCGTGAAGTCACCGTTGCAGTGGACTATATTGGCTTTTCGATTCCTGATGAATTTGTGATTGGTTATGGCTTAGACTACGCCCAACGCTATCGACACTTGCCGTTCGTTGGGCGAATTGTCGGCGGACTCTAAGGCATCTTGACCAGCTGGGCATGCACATGCTCAGCAAATCCCATCCCTGCCTCTGCATAAAGATTAAATGTACTATCAATGCCATGCTGGCGCAATTCTGCTTCCTGATCGACATGCGACACAATCGCACTGACCTGCCCCACAAAACCACTGGCTTTTAACTGCTCCAGACTCAGCAAATTTTGCTCATGCATCGGCATCGCTAATAACACGGTTTGGATTGGACAATGGTTCACCCGCTGCCAAAAATCTCGATCCGTAGCATCTGCCAAAATCACATGTCGTCCTGCTTGAATGTGCTGTTGTGCCCTATCCTGCACAATCTCGACACCTAGCACATCATGCCCATGTGAAACGAGGTCATCGTAAGCACCTGTCCCAATCCGCCCCATGCCTAGGATCAAAATTTTTGAATCGCCCACATCAAACGGCTGCTCCTCTGGTAATCGCTGCACGCGCTCAAAACGTCGAAACCATGGTTCAAAACGTAAATACAAAGCATTCGCCCGATCTTGTAAAGGAGACGATAACAAAAAGCTCATCGCCAAGGCCAGCGCCAATACTGCCAGCCAATCCGCGGTCAGCAAATCTTGCTTAGCGGCCAATGCCGCAACAATCAAGCCAAACTCACTATAATTGGCCAGTGTCATCGCGCTCATCACCGCAGTCCGTGCGCGCAGCCGACTCCATGCCATCAGAACAAAATAAAGGAAGACCTTGAGCGGCAACAGCAATAGCAGCAATAACGCCACATACAGCGCCTGTTGATTCAACTCCGCCATCAGGCCGATATTTAAGAAAAATCCAATCAATAACAAATCTTTGATCGACAGCAACGATTTGGCTAACTCACCTGCCTTAGGATGACTAGCAATCAACATCCCAATCACCAGTGCCCCTAAATCGCCTTTGATCCCTGCGAACTCAAATGCCTGATACCCAATCATCAGTGCCGTAAAAATCCCAAAGAGCGGCAAAATCTCACCGTGCCGCGATCTATCCAACAACTGCAATAACATCGGTCGTAATAACACCAATCCCAGCAATAACGGAATCGCATAAACATTCGGGGCTCGACCTGTACTGATTGCCAGATATACGACTGCAAAAATATCCTGCATCACCAAGATACCGATGGCCGTTGCACCATACAGGCTATTCAATTGACCTTGGTTTTCAAGGACTTTAACCGCAAAAACCGTGCTAGAAAAACTCAGTGCAAAGCCCAACAGCAAAGCCAAGTGCCAATCCAAATTGGCCAATAGCGGAAAATTCAGCAAGCCAAATAGCTTGAGTGCTGCCGTAATCAGCAGCGTACTCAACAGCATATGACCTGAGCCTGTCGCCCAGACCTGCGGCTTGACCAACTGATTGACATGTAATTTTAGACCAATCGTAAATAACAATAGGGTCACCCCTAAATCGGCAACCACTTGTAATGTTTCGGTCGATGCAAATCCCAACAGATTCAGAATAAAACCTGCCGCCAAAAAACCCAGCAAGGGCGGCAGACCCACTTGTAAAACCAAGAAGCCACATGCAAAAGCAGCAGCAAGATAATACCACTCCATTTCAATCACTCTAATTTTAAGTCAGCACAAACATAGCGTAAAAGAATGACCGAATACATGTGCACGACACCAGTATTCGGTATTTCAAGCAAATTAACTCATCATAAAACAGGCAAAACCCTTCGCATGCTGAGCGCTAAGCACGCTCAATCACAAAACCCATTGCCTCGAGCTCTGCTTGCTTGGCATAAGGCGCAACCACCGCACGGCGGCGTTGTGCAGGTTGCAAATAGGTCTGCGCGACCCGTTGTAGATCAGCCAAACTCACTGCCAGAATGGATTGACGCAAGGCTTGACGACGTGCGGGCGTTCGACCATGCAATTGAGCATGACAGGCCGAAATCGCCTCACCTGCGGGAGAGCCGGGCTTGTCCATGCTCGCCATCAAACCAAGAATTGATTCTTCGAGCTGATACGCTTGCTGTGGCTGGGTTAATAACCAATCAATACTGGCTTGAAAATCCGCAAACGTCTCTGCCAGACGTGGATCGCGATAACTATGGAAGCGGAAAGCACACGTATTACCATCATAACCTGCACCGCCACCATACGCACCGCCCTGCTCACGCAATGCCCGATGTAAAAAACCATTACGCAAATACGGGCCCAGCACCATCAGTGCCGCCACATCAGGATGATCCAGCGGTACAGCAGGATATGCCGCCGCACAGAACTGCACATTGGCCTGAATCAACCACGCCACCTCAGCCTCAGCAACGGGGACTTCAGGAGTAACATGCGGCAGCGTGGATTGGCTCGACGGTGGCAATTGCTGCCACGTGGTAACCAACTGCTGCGTCAACTGCTCCAAACGCGCAGGCTCAGCCACCAACAGTAATGCCTTAGGCAAGCCTAATACTTGCTGATGCAACGCCACGAGAGCAGCAATCAAGTGATCCAACGCACTGCGATCTTGCTCAATCTGCGCCAGTTGAGCACACAGCCACAACAAGGCTGGTAAGCCGCCATTTTGGTACTCATGCGTCGCCAACAGGCTCATCCCACGCGAGGCGGTCTGCATGGCGTACGCATGGCCAGCCGCAGCCAAGCGCGACTGCCAACGGGCTTTACGTTGTTGTAACAACTCCAAAATCCGATCAGCTTCATCAAAGCGCAACTGCTCAAAGGCTTGACGCATTAAGGTCATGGCTTCAGGGCGATCAGCCAATGCCTTGCTCGACAACACCAACCACGCACTAACCTGCTGTCGATCAGACACATGTGTACGCAAACTCGCGCCCAGATTTACCCCACCACTTTGAGCAGTTTGCTGTTGCTGCAACTGCAAATAATCCCACTCACCCGCGCCCAACTCCCCAATCAGCCCCGTATAAATGGCAAATAACGGCGTATTCAGAATGCTGACAGGTACAGACATCAACACCTGCTGATAGTACAAACCATTCGTACCTGCGCGATAACGATATAACGGTACAGCTTGTTGATCAATTTGGATGCTCTGGGTCTCGCCTCGCACCACTTTCA